>DATJQA010000001.1:0-2133 GCA_035506115.1 Minisyncoccota bacterium
CGGCCTCGTTCAGGAACACAAAGCGAAAGGCGGAACGGTCATCGTCGAGGAGCCGAAGACCGGCCGCATCCTCGCAATGGGGAGCAATCCGACCTTCGATCCGAACAATTATCGCGACTATAAGGTGGGGGATTTTCTTAACCCCGCCGTCCAGGCCGTCTACGAACCTGGTTCCGTTTTCAAGGTCATCACGATGGCCGCCGGCATCGACGCCGGGAAGATAACGCCGCAGACGACCTATGACGACACCGGCGTGCTCATCGAGAACGGCCGGAAGATAATGAACTGGGACCACAAGGCCTATGGCATCCAGACGATGACGAACGTCATCGAAAAATCTTTGAACACCGGCGCCGCTTTTGCCGAACGTCAGATGGGCGGCGCCATCTTCCGGAAGTATCTGGCGGACTTCGGTCTCGGCGAGAAGACCGGCATCGACCTGCCGGGCGAAGTGGCGGGCGACTTGCGCCAACTTACCCCGAATGCGCCGAACATCGTTTACGCCACAGCGTCGTACGGTCAGGGCGTGGCTGTAACGACCGTCGAGCTTATCAATGCGGTTTCGGCCCTTGCGAACGGCGGTCTTCTGATGCGGCCGTATGTCGATGCGACGCAGAAACCGGAAATCGTTCGTCGGGTCATCAAGCCGGAAACGGCGGCGGCCGTGGCGGGGATGATGGTCTCGGCCGTGGACAAAGCCGTCATCGCGCACGTCGACGGCTACTCTTTGGCCGGCAAGACCGGCACGGCTTTCGTGCCGGATTTCAAAACGCACGCATATACCGACCAGGTCATCAACACTTACGTCGGCTTCGGGCCGACCTCCGACCCGCGCTTTGTCATCCTCATCCGTTTGGACGAGCCGGAAGGCGCGCCGCTCGCCGGCCTTACGGTCGTGCCGGCCTTCCGAGACCTGGCCCAGTTCATCCTGACGTATTATGATGTTCCTCCGGACCGGTTGCCGCCCGCGCCGGCGCCGAATCCATAGCCGAGCATGAAAGCGACCCTTGTGAAGATTCTAGGAGCCCTTTTGAAACGCCTCGCTCAGGCGACCATTTGGCGCTATCGGCCGGGCATCGTGGCCATCACCGGCAGCGCCGGCAAGACCTCGGCGAAACTCGCCGTCGGCGCGGTCCTTTCGGCCGAACGCTCGGTGCGCTACGCGCGCGGGAATTTTAATAACGAACTTGGCGTGCCGCTCGCCATTTTGGGCGATTACGAAAAAATAAAAGGCGTTTTCTTCTGGCCGCGGGTCATCCTCCGGGCGTTCTGGAACCTTGTGGCCACCGTTGATTATCCGGATATCCTCATCCTCGAATACGGCGTGGACCATCCGGGCGATATGAAGTACCTCATCGGCATCGCCCGGCCGAACGTGAGCATCGTGACCGGCATCGGGAATATCCCGCCACACGTGGAGTTCTTTAAGGACCCGGAAACGCTTGCCCGCGAGAAGGTCCGCATCATCGAGTGTCTGCCGGAAGGCGGTTACGCCGTTCTGAACGCCGACAACGAGCTGACGATGGATTACCGCGACCGGACGCGGGCGAACGTTCTGACCTACGGTTTTGATAAGAACGCGAACGTTCAGCTTTCCGGCTTCGAATATTTTTTCCGCGGGTCCGAACCGCAGGGCATCAAGTTCAACGTAAGTTACGGCGGGACGACGGTGCCCATCGAGCTCGACGGAGCTTTCGGCAGGCCGCAGGCCTACGCTGTCGGCGCGGCCTTTGCGGTCGGTTTCATTTTCGGCATGACCTTCCAAAAGATGATCTCGGCCTTGCGCCGCTACCGGCCGGCCGAGCACCGCTTGAGCCTGCAGCCGGGGATGAAACCGGAGACCTATGTTATCGATGATTCTTACAACGCCAGCCCGCTCTCGATGGCGGCGGCTCTGGAAACTTTGAATGCTTTGCCGGCCAAGCGGCGCGTGGCCGTTCTGGGTGATATGCTGGAGCTCGGCAAGTACGCCATTCCGGCGCACGAAGCTCTCGGCGCGCAGGTCGCAAAAGCGGCGAACGTGCTCATCACGGTCGGGACGCGGGCGAAGTTCATCGCCGAGTCGGCCCGGAAGGCGGGCTTGAAGCGGGCGAACATCTATTCTTTCGACGACGCGGAAGCGGCCATTCCGAC
>DATJQA010000002.1:0-2589 GCA_035506115.1 Minisyncoccota bacterium
ATTCGAACACCATCGGCAATTCGTACGAGATGGTCGAAGGGATGCAATTCGACCGCGGCTACATCAGCCAGTACATGGTGACGAACCAGGAACGGATGGAGGCCGAACTCCAGGATCCATACGTCCTCGTGACGGACAAGAAGATATCTTCCATCCAGGACCTTCTGCCTATTCTTGAGAAAGTGGTCCAAAGCGGCAAGAAGGAGCTCTTCATCGTCGCCGAAGATGTGGACGGCGAAGCGCTCGCGACTCTCATTCTGAACAAGCTGCGCGGCATCTTCAACGTCCTGGCGGTCAAGGCGCCCGGTTTCGGCGACCGTCGGAAAGAGATGCTTCAGGATATTGCTATCGTGACGGGCGCCGAGTTCATCTCGGACGATCTCGGGAAGAAGCTTGATTCGGTCGAGCTCGAATCGCTCGGCCGGGCGCACCGCGTCGTCTCGAACAAGGACGCGACGACCATCGTGGACGGTAAGGGCGACAAGAAGGGCATCGAGAATCGCGTCGCCCAGATCAAGGCGCAGGTCAGGAAGACCGAATCGGATTTCGATAAAGAGAAATTACAGGAGCGGCTCGGGAAGCTTTCCGGCGGCGTGGCCGTCATCAAGGTGGGCGCGCCGACGGAGTCGGCCCAGAAAGAGCTGAAACAGCGCGTAGAAGATGCCGTGGCCGCGACGCGCGCCGCCATGGAGGAAGGCATCGTTCCGGGCGGCGGCGTGGCCCTCTTTAACGTCATCGCGCTCGAGAAAGGTAATCACGAGAACGATGATTACGAGACCGCGAGCGAAGCGGCAAAAGCTATCTTGTACCGGGCCGTCATGGCGCCGGTCTCCGCTATCGTGGCGAATAGCGGCGAATCCTCGACGCGCGTTGAGGAACTTCGTAAGAAGAAAGCGGAATCGAAAGAGGCCTGGCTCGGTTTCAACGCCGTGACGAATAAGCTTGAGGACCTGAAAGCGGCCGGCATCATCGATCCCTTGAAGGTGGTGAAGATCGCTTTCCAGAACGCCATCTCTGTAGCGGCGACGTATCTTGTCGTCGGCGCGGCCGTGACGGAAATTCCTAAGAAAGAGAGCCCGATGCCGAATCCGGGAATGGGCGGCATGGGCATGGGGGATTACTGAAGTCGAAAGGAGGAAATAGGCAACAGGGATTAGACCAAAATCTCCGCCGTTCGGCGGAGATTTTGGCGCTTCTGGGTTTTGATATTCCCCTTGATATTCAGTACCATTTTTATAGGACTTCTTTCTAATACTGTCTGACCGAGGAGGGGACAATGGACAGAATGGACGTCGAAGCAGCTTTCGAGCGACGCCTGGCGGTCCTGGGGCCTCATGTTTCCGATGTCCAGGACGCTTACGCTGATACCTACCTTCTCCTGCGGCGACTGACGATGCAGGAGCACGTTTTGGCCAGCGATCCCGAAGCGCTCGTTGAGCTCGTGGTCGGCGTGGCGGAGGCCCAGGGGCTAGTGGACATCATGCTTGAACATTGTCCACCCAGCGTGAGAAGGCTCGATGTCTACGACGCCGACCACGAGATCCTTCAGATCACGGGCCAGCGGGTCAAGGTTTTCCGTTACCTGCGGACCGCCTATGGGAATATGCCGCATGACCGCGATGTGTCTCTGTGGTGGAGCGAGAAGGACATCGAGGAACGCCTGGCGGCCGCGGAAGAGACGCATCGGGCGACGTGCCGCAGCCTCGAGCTCGGTGAGCTCGATTTCGCAGCGTTCGAACGGAGCGCGTTGGTCTCGTTCCGTCACAACTACCGGTGGCCGGGCGTAGCCCTGTGGGGTGCAGGTCAGTACCGTTTCGTCGAGTGGGCCATCGAGGAGCGGGCTGCGCCGTTGCGTCTTGCGGCCTATACGACCTTCGAAAGGCGGCGCCTCGAAGACGCTCTAGCGCCGCCCAAGCGCCGCTCCGGGCGCCGGCCCAGACGTCGAAGTTGCGAAAAGATCGTCGCGCACCTTTGTTAAGCCACGTTCTTCACGCCGGGAGCCCAGTCGGGCTCCCGGTTGAATTTTTCGTTCGTTTGACGCCTACCATTTTCTGATACAGTATGGGGTTAGCTTCGGATAGGCCATCACTCTGATGAGGTGAGACATGTGGAACGGTGTTTACTCGTACGAGGTCAAGCGGTCCAGGCCCTGGGGCGGCGACGCGACGAGTGTCGTTCTCCGGATGCCGCGCCACGACAGCCGGTGGGCGCCGCTTCGGGAGGTGTTCGACCTCATCTACCGGTGCGTCGGGGTCCGGTACCTTCTTTCCATCGAGCGTCTCAAGGCGACACTCGAAAAGTTCCTGGAGGACGAGCACGAGATCATCGCGATCCAGGATCTGCTTAACGGTCCGGGGCATGAGACGCTGTCGGTCGAGGAGCAGACGCGTCTCGTCGCCCGGCACCGGGAGCTCACCGGCAGGTGAACGTCGGACCAGAACCTGAGCAGGGGGCTTCGCAAGGAGCCCCCGCTTTTATTGCAATCACTACTGGTTCCGTAATATGATTTTCTACTAGTACAACGTCTTGTCATCCACTGGCCTTAGAAAGGGGGCGGGAGGATGGGGCAGCTCGCGCTTCGTGACGTTG
>DATJQA010000003.1:0-4286 GCA_035506115.1 Minisyncoccota bacterium
GCCAGCTGACCGATCTCGTCCCGACTCTTGACCTTTATCGGAGAAGTGATTTGTCTGCCGCGACTCACCTCTTGTGCCAATCGGCTCAGTTCGCTGATCGGTCTCGTAATGGTAAGCGCCATCAAGAACGCCACGATAACAGCGCAGAACAGGGTCGGAACAAAAGCGATCAAGATCTGCCGAAGCATATCATCAAGCCGGCTCCGAATAGACTGGTAAGAAATAATATAGCGAACAGAGGTCACATGACTACCGGACGATTCCTTGACCGGGACAAAGATCTCGGCGACCTGGACGTCGTTCTGGGAAACGTTGCGCACCGTGGTCTGGTCGCTCTTTAAAAGCGCGAGTTCTTCCTGGTCGCTCACGAATCTGTCCGGGCCGCTATACTTGCCCGTCTCTATCTCCTTGGAATCGAAAAGGATGCGCCCATTCACGCCGACGAGCGCCACCTCGAGAACGTCTGGATTGCGGCTAAGGTCGGCTTGAAGAAGCTGAGAAAATTTCTGAAAGAGGCCCTCGGAAGGATCAGAGTAATAGTTCAGATAATAATCATAGATCGTGCCGGACGTGAAATCGGCAAAAAGCTTCCCCTCCTTCACGATATCATCGGCGAGCTTGTTCCATTCCGTCGTCAAAAGGACGGAAGAAAAGAGCGCGAAAGAAAGAACGACCAGGAACACGCTTACCAGGACGAGTTTGATCCACAGCTTGTTCATGTCGTTCGGACTGGCGCTTTAAGGAGAAACCGGATAATAGCTCTTCAAAATATCGTCTATCTGAGCACAGGCGGAAGTCATTGCCTGAGCGGGCGTTGCGGTCTGAGTCCATGTCGATTGCACTTCCGCCATCACGATACTGCTCAGCCGAGCGCTCTGGAGAACGTTCGGTTCCGGCGCCGAGTTCGGCAGCTCATCCACGAACACTTTCTTAAACGGTGTTTCAAGCCAGCTCGCGTTCCCGGCGATATCGTTTCGACGGCTCGGGATTGCCCCGATGGTCTGCGCCAAGAGGTCGCCGTAACGGGTCGTGCCTCGGTCAGGCTGCGGCTCGAACGCGAACCAGCGCAAGAAATCCCACGCCTCCTGCTGGTGTTTGCTCTTCGCCATCACGCCCATGAACCAGCTGTACTGCAAACTCGCCGGTTTTTTAAGATAGGGTATCGGCGCCACGCCGACCACGTTATCAAAAGTGCTCGTAAGGCTTTGCCTCAAGGTCCCCTCCGTCCACGGCGCCATCACGATCATCGCCACTTTCCCCTGACCGAAATCCCAGACATTTCCGTTCATATCCGTGACGCCTTTAGTGAAGAGCTGCTGCGTCGCCGCTGCCGTTTCGACGCCTTCGGGCGAGCTCAAGAGGCATTTCGAGTAATCATCAGACAGATACTTCCCGTTGTTCGTGGATAATAACGACAGGAAAGGCCCGACCACAAAAGTATCGTTGTTGGGCGTGAAGGCAAACCCGTACTGCGCGATGTTGCCCTTCTCGTCCTTTTTGGTCAACTTCACCGCATCCGCCACGAGCTCCGCCCAGGTCGTCGGCGGCTTCGCGTTCCCTTCTTCATCCACGAGGCCGGCTTTTTTGAAAAGGTCCTTATTGTAGACAAGGGCGTAATCGTCGACCTCGGTCGGTATGCCCCAAATGTCGTTGGCGATGGTCACGCCGGCCGTGGAAACATAGTTCTTTTTGACCTCATCCTTCACATCCGTCGGCGGGTTAGCCAGAACACCGCGGTGTTGGAACTCTACGCCCCAGGTGGAATAGATCTGATATATGTCCGGCGCCGAATCGGTATCATGAAAAAGTTGGAGCTTGCTCGCGTAGTCGCTGTACGGTATCTGAAGAACGTCGATCTCCACATTCGGATGCAGCTGCATGTACTCGTCCAGATATTGGCGCAGTCCTTTCGATTTTAGCTGGCCGTTTTCGTAGACACCATCCAGCTGATACTTCTCCTCCCAGTGGACCGCATAAGTCAGTTTTATTTTATCCGTCGACGTCGGCGTCGCCGGCGCAGGTAGAGGCTGATTGACGACCGCTGCCCTCTGAAGCAGGACGACCCATGCAAACACGACTCCCGCGCCTATCAAGGCGAGGACGACAAGCGAAATAACGACCGCTTTTGTGTTCATGGTGGCACAAGACGACCGGGATGATATTGGCCGGGTCTCTAATTTAAGAATAACATACCGAGCCGTCCCGGCTGAGCCAGCGCGGCTTCTACCTTACGAAGCGCACGTAAATGCCGCACGGCACGACGCGTTCCGAATCCGATTCAGCGATCCGCAACTCACCGTATTCCCCCGTCTCGGATTTTCCGAACACGCCCTCGACGGCTTGCAGGAACGATTGTGCTGAATAGCCGGCCGCGTAGCCGTTCAGCAAGAAGAAGGCGCCCGGTTTTTTGGAAAGCATTTTTTCCAAGGCGGCGAGGAGTCGCGAGAGGTCTTCTTCTATCTTCCAGACCTCCCCTTTCGGACCGCGCCCGAAAGCCGGCGGGTCAAGGATGATGCCTTCGTAGCTCGCCCCGCGCCGGACATCGCGTTCCGCGAATTTTAGGGTGTCGTCCAAGAGATAACGGATACCACTCTCCGGCACGCCGGAGAGTTCTGCATTTTTCTTGGCCCACTCGTTGCTCTGCTTCGAAGCATCCACGTGCGTCACCTGCGCGCCCGCCTGCGCCGCCACGATGCTCGCGAGACCGGTATAGCCGAAAAGATTCAGAACTTCCGGTCCTTGCAACTTCGAGACACGCTCGCGGAGCCACTCCCAATTCGACGCCTGCTCCGGGAAAATGCCGGTATGCTTGAACGAAGTGAGCCGGACCGTGAAGCGGACCTTCTCCCAAGAAAGCTCCCACGACTCCGGTAATTCCTTGCCGGACCATTTACCTTTGCCTTCTTCGAATTCAAAACGCGCGTCGGCTTTCGCCCACGCTTCCGGTTTGGCTTTCCGCCATAAGGCCTGCGTCTCCGGCCGCACAATAACGTATTTGCCGTACCGCTCCAGGCGTTCATTCTCGCCGGAATCGAGCAGTTCGTAGTCGGGCCACGGCGCCGCGGTCAGATCAAGATTTTTCATAGAGTTTATTGTGCCCTCTTTATGCTCGCGTTATGACTCGTACCGAGGTCATCAAAATGAGCTCGCAGAAAATTAAGAATACTTGCCGATTCCTTCTTTCCGTAGATTAGCCGGTCTCTCCAAAAATAAAATCTAATTACTTGATAGGACGCATTTCGAGGAACGATACATAAATTAACCATTGTGAATTCGCCGCGAATCACTTCCATTCGGAATCCTTTTACCTCGCTATAGGGCAATTCTTTCTTTGAAAACACGCTCCTCACGATGAATCTGTCTGTGTCAATAATGAAACGGTGCACAAAAGCATCAAAAATACCTAAAACTATTACGACGAACATCGGGCATGATATCAGAAGCAGAACGATAGCGACCGGCTCCAACCTTGCCGTCATGAATGATGCCACTACCGCCGAGCTGCCTATAAAACCGAAGAGACCAGCGAGAATGACCCCTCCGATAACACCTAAAATACGGTACCAGAGCGTATATCGATATACCATCGGAAAATGATCCATCTCGTTCAAATGCATCTCCATATTCAATGATTATACGTTTCCTAGATGTTTCGTGCTCCAAGCGTACAAAACGACAGCAGCAGAGACGGAAGCATTCAGTGATTCACAACGCGGGTCCATCGGAATGCGGAGCGTCGTGTCGCAGCGCTCGAGTGTCTTTTGTCGGATGCCCTTCCCCTCGTTCCCGACGATGATAAGCGCCGGGGCGTCGAATGGTTCCTCCGTCACCACTGTCGCGCCGTTCATCTCTAAACCGTACGTCCGGATATCGATATCTTTTTTCAAACGGTCTACGGTGTAGTTCACGTTCCCGATAGAAACGAGCGGCACGCGAAAGACCATTCCCGCCGAGGCCTTGATGACCGCGCCGGTGATAGGCGCTTGGTTGTGACTCGGAATAAGGACGCCAGCCGCGCCGAAGGCGGCCGCGGAACGAATGATGGCCCCGACGTTATGCGGATCGGTCAGCTCATCGAGAAGCACGAGCATCGTCTCCGGCGTCGGTTCCAGGGTCTTCGCGAAGTCGTCAAAATCCCGCAAGAGCATTCCCGGATCGATGACCGCGATAACGCCCTGATGCGCCGTCTCATCCCCCACCATCCGGTCCGCCTCGCGGCTTTTCATTACGGTCACGGTAACGCGCGCCCGAGCCAGCAGGGACTGGAGTTTCGGATCATTGCTCGC
>DATJQA010000004.1:0-8110 GCA_035506115.1 Minisyncoccota bacterium
TCCAGACGAAAGCCTATGAGATTCCGGCCGCCTCGCGGACCTCGAAGGGCCGAGCCATTCATAATTTCCTGGAATTGCCGACCGATGAGCAGGTCTCCGCTATCATCGGTTACAAAACAGCAGCGAAGGCGAAAGAATCGAACCTTGTCATGGTGACCCGGAACGGCCTTATCAAAAAAACTTCCCTCAAGGACTTCGAAAATATCCGCCGGACCGGCATCATCGCCATATCTTTGAAGAAGGGCGACGCTCTCCAGGGCGTAAAGCTCTCGGATGGAAAGGACGAGGTCATCATCACGACCGAAAAGGGCCAATCCATCCGTTTCCGGGAAGCGCAGGTCCGATCGATGGGTCGGTCGGCGGCTGGCGTCACAGCCATTAGGCTCCGCTCCGACCATGTTGCTGGATTTGATATAATTAGGGGCGAGAAAGACAAGAAGACGGACGCTAACCTCCTGGTCGTGATGGCGAACGGCTTCGGGAAACAGACGCCGCTTAAGGAGTATAAAGTTCAGAACCGCGGCGGGTCCGGCATCCGGACCGCGAACGTGACCCCGAAGACGGGCAACCTCATAACCGCCCAGGTCATCGATGGTCAGGCCGAGATCTTGGCCATTTCGGCGAAGGGCCAGATAATCCGGACGGAACTTAAGAGCGTGCGCCGCACCGGCCGTTCGGCTCAGGGCGTGCGTATCATGAACTTGAAGGGCGGGGATCGGTTAGCGGGCGTCGTGGTCATTTAAATGCCCGGCGGACTTACTAAGAAACAACTTATCATCGTCTTTGGCGGTCTGGTGCTTTTAGCGCTGGGCTACTACGTTTTTTTCGTCGCAGGCGTAAAGCCGCCGAAGCCGCCCGATGTGACCCTCACTGTTTGGGGGCCGTTCAGCGACCGACAGGCGTTCGAGGCCGTGGTCGGACAATATCAAGCCGTCCGTTCTAACGTTAAGATCTCCTATACTCAGATAGATGAGTCGAGGTACGCCGAAACGGTCCTGAATGCTCTTGCGACCGGTCAGGGTCCGGATGTTTTCATGGTCCCGAACCGGGCTCTTGATAAATACAAGGGCCTGCTCGTGCCGGTCCCGCCCCAGACCGTCGGTATCCAGAAATTGGAATCGCTCTTCCCGACGGTGGTCGAGCAGGATTTCGTCCGAGGCGGCCAGATCTACGCTCTGCCTTTTTATCTCGACACGTTAGCGCTTATCTATAATAAGAACGCTCTTGATCAGGCGAACATCGCCCAGCCGCCCGCGACTTGGACGGAATTCCAGAACGTCATTCCGTATCTCCGGACCCTGAACGACGCCGGCCAGATAACGAAAGCCGCCGCCGCCATCGGCGGTAGCGAGAAGACGGTCAAGAACGCCAGCGACCTGCTGGCCCTGCTCATGCAACAGAACGGCGTGCCTATGACGGACCCTCAAGGTACGCGCGCGGTCATTTCGGCCAGCGAAAAAGGTTCCGGTCTGGGCGCCTTGAACTTCTATCTCTCGTTCGCGAACGCCGCCGCGCCGGCCTACACCTGGAACGATGCCCAGCCATTCTCTCTCGATGCCCTGGGAAGCGGTCGGGTCGCGATGATCTTTGGCTATGCGGCCGATCTCGATACGTTGCACCGGAAGAATCCTTTGATAACTTTCGGGACCGCACCGATGCCTCAGACGGACGTGAATAACGCCGTGAATGCCGCTCGCTACTGGGCTCTCGGCGTTTCGAAACAAAGCAAGAACGCCGCTTGGGGCTGGGATTTCGTTGCCACCGTGGCGACGACCGACGGAATGGCTAAGGCTTACACGGATGCGACAAAGCGCTTGCCGGCTCTCCGGACGCTCATTTCGCAGAAGTTCGACGATGTGGATCTCGGCGTTTTTGCCCGGGAAGCGCTCACCGCCCGGAGCTGGATGCAGCCCGACGACGCTCCGGTACGCGATATCATGAGCGGAGCGGTGGCGGGAGTTCTCTCTGGCCAGTTCGATTCCAACCAGGCCCTCCGGCAGATGGAGGATCAGATAAGTCAGCTCATGGCTATGAACCAAAATATCCAAAGTCCAAAATGATGAAAAGGCCATCTATTCCAAAGGTCTTCTCGGTCGCCGCCCTGTTTCTCGTCGGTTTGACGTTAGTGCCGCTCCCGGCCCACGCTACGACCATCGCGAACATCAGCTTGTGGCCGACGGGCTATTGGGGTAAAGATCCGGCTCTTCTTTCCTGTACCGGCGATGGCAAGAGTGGTGAGAAGTGCCTCAGCTTGTGCGATTTCATGGAGACCCTGAAACGGTTCATCTATTTCGGAATGACCCTGGCCGTCTTTGTTTTCGCTCCCATCTCCATTCTCTTCGGCGGCCTCATGATGATCTTCGGCGGCGCTTCTCCGAGCCAGTACCAGTACGGCAAGAGGATCCTGACCGGGACGGTCATTGCCGTCGCCATCGTTCTCGGGGCATTCCTTATCGTGAACACTTTCTATACTTACATTGTTCAGGGGATAGGCGGCGGGTCCGGTAACTGGTACAACTTCAACTGTCAGCCGGAAAAAATGCCGGGCTCGCTCTACGATTGCGGTAATAAAGTTGTGCCGCTGAATCCGGACGGGACGCATCCTCCTTGCTAATGATGAAACTTTTCATCACAGGCGCCATCGTGTTGGTAGCTCCGCTCATAGCGTTGGCGGCGCCCTCGAGCGTTACGGTCGGCTTAGCTCAGGTTGCCGCCGATCCGGGAACCATTATCACCCAGATCTTCAACTTCGCCCTGGCCCTCGCGGGGCTTCTGGCTTTTCTCATGATAGTTTGGGGCGGCGTGAAGTACGCGGCGAATCCCGGCAATTCGGGGGCCCAGAGCGACGCCAAAGATCGGATCCTTCAGGCCATTCTCGGCCTTCTCCTTCTCTTCGGTTCTGTCTTGGTCCTGAACACCGTCAATCCGCAGATAATGAAGACGCCGGTCCCGCCGCTCTCGGCGGTGCCGGTCCCGCCGTCCCAGCCGATCACGCCTAGTAGCACGTGCTCGGACCTCTCAGCTCTGGCCGCGACGAATCATGTGCCTTATCCGGCGCAGGCCGATCCGGAAATCACGCATCTGTTGAACTGCGTCACGGCCCGTGCCGGCGTCGGTCTGGGAAGTGTTTTCACGTTCGATCAGACTCACGATTCATGCAACTACACGCGCGGCAACCCGATGTGCGATCCGAAAGGGATATGTTCGCACGGTGTTGGTTCTTGCCACTATGGTGGGACGTGCGGCACGAACGGAGCCATCGCGGCGGATGTCGGCTTGGGAAGCAATAAGTTAGATTTGGCGTCAATCAACAAGGTTGGCGACGCGGTAAAAGTTTGCGATCCGGGAAGCTTTGTGCAGCTTGAGACCTTTGGTAACTATAGCTGTCCGAGCGGCCTCAGCGGAAGCTTCGACTATTGTACTCATGCAAAGAGTCCAAATCCGAACGACCCGAACGACCCGAGTAACACTCATGTTCACATGAGCCCAAGTAGTCGTTGCGGCTGCAACTGACCACCCTCTATGACCACAAAACAAATGCTGTTGTCCTGGGCTATCGTCGCGGCCTGCGTTCTTATTGGTCTGATATTTTGGTGGCGCGCGACGGGCGGAGCTAAGATCGACCTGACCAATTCGACGGCGAGCCATGAGGCGGTCAGTGATGACGGCAGTGCGCCGGCGCAACCGTCGGCTTCAACGCCGCTCGATGTGCCGCCCGGCGACACCATCCTTCTCGGGACAAAAGGCCTGAGCGTTGAGGTAAAGAATTTCTATCGGGACGCTGCCGGTCTGGGGGAGGGCGGCACTATCTTCTTGGTCCAGAACAGCGACTACTCAATTTCTTATAGTCCGGCCGGGAACGAGTTCACTGTCATGGTGACCGGCCTTCCGGCGGACTCGGCCAGAGCGAAAGCCGAAGCCGATTTCTTGAATCGCTTGGGCATCGCTGAACAGCAGGCTTGCCGGCTCGCGGCGACGGTTATCATCCCGATGCACGACGGCGTTCCGGGTCAGTCGGGACCTTTCAGTTTCTGCTCCGGCGGTGTACAATAGAACTAATATGGGCCAGCGCCTGACAAGATACTTTCTCTTGCTCGGATTCACCGCTCAGCGGGCGCTTGCGCAGGGCGGTACTGGCGGTGGCGGTCAGATAAACATCACGGATCCTCTGGGCGGAAAGGGTTTTAGCGATGTGGCGGTCGCAGTCGGCAACTTTCTGAAGGCCCTGGCCGTCCCGGTCGTCGTCGTGATGGTCGTCTGGGGTGGTTTTCAGATAATGACCGCCGGGGGCGATACCTCAAAGGTCAAGCGTGGCCGGGAGACCATCACTTACGCCGTCATCGGCCTCGCGGTCGTTGTGAGCGCTCAGCTCATCATTGATGTCGTCAAGGAAGTGCTTGGCGGCGGAAGTTAAAGAACACGTGAAAAATATGAAAAAGTCATTTAAAAAATGGTCGCTTCTCGCTAAACGAGCCGAGCTCATCGCTCTCGCGGCGGCTTTGCCGCAGATAGCGTTGGCTGGTCCGGCCCTCGACAAGGTCGTTTGTCTTATCGGAAAAGTGGCGGACTTCGTTTTCGCAGCTGCCCTCGCGGTCGGCGTGCTCTTCGTCCTCGTCGGTGCCTTTAAATATATGACGGCGGCCGGTGATTCGAGCAAGGTCCGGGAAGCTCAAGGAACGTTGACCTACGCCGTTATCGGCATCGCGGTGGCGCTTTTGGCCGGCAGCGTGCCGGCGGTCGTGTCTTCTCTCCTCGGTGGCGGCGCCCCGCCGTCGGTCCCCACCGGTTGCTGACGAGTACCTCCGAAATATCATCCTATGACCTCGCGCCTCAAGTACACCATCGGATCGACACTGCTCTTTCTTGCTTCACCCCTCGCCGCTTTTGCTGTTCCGAAAGCTATCATCAGTACGCCGGGAGAGATCGATTCCAAGATAATCTGTCCGATCGCGAACTTCTTCTTTACGATCTGTCTGGTCGTGAGCATTCTCATGATCCTTTATTCCGCCTATCTTTATATGACCGCCGCCGGCGATACGACCAAGGTCAAGCAAGCCGGCCAGACCATCATTTATGCCGCCGTCGGCCTCGGCCTTGCTCTCTTGGCGAACAGCGCCCCGGCGCTCATCGCCGACGTGCTTGGCGACACTCAAACTTCACCTTGCTAGAAACCTTTCCCTCCGCACGCTCATGAAAAATATCCTCTCTTTGATAAAACGCTCCGGCCCGACGGCGACATTATTTTTTGGAGCGCAGATCGCCATTGCGGCATCGGGAGGGGGAGTAATGCCGGAGCTTTTAACAAAAAAAGAAGACGTCGTCACAAAGATAATCTGCCCGGTGGCGAACATCTTCTTCACGGTCATCCTGACCATGAGCATTCTCTCGATTCTCTACGCCGCTTATCTTTACCTCACTGCCGCCGGCGACACGACCAAGGTCAAGCAGGCCGGCCAGACCATCACCTACGCGGCGGTCGGCATTGCCGTGGCTATCTTGGCGAACAGCGTGCCGGTGGTCATTAACTCCATCCTGAACGGCGGCGTTACCCTGAACACCTGCTCTTCCTAATTTTTATCTCCAGATGGTGAATCAGAGGAAAAAGATCTTGAGCTTATACCTCGGCAGCCTGACCTTCCTGGGGACGACATTGCCCCTTGCTGCCTTCGCTTTGCCGGCGCCTGTCCTTTCGGACGAGACCGATGTGAACCTGAAGATACTCTGTCCTCTTGCCGCCACTTTTTTCTATATCATCGTGACCATAAGCGTCCTGATGATCCTCTACGCCGCTTATCTCTACCTCACCGCCGCCGGCGATACGGCCAAGATAAAACAGGCCGGTCAGATAATAACTTATGGAGTGATTGGCGTTGTCGTGGCTCTTTTGGCGAACAACGTGCCGGCTATTGTTGGCGGGATAATGGGTTGGAACACGGTCAAGCGTTGTTAGGACTCGATTGGCGGGCCTCGGCCCGATATGATATAGTGAACCCATAGTTCTAAAGGTCGGAAAAGATCCTTATTCGCATGAAAAATAAACTTCAGAGGATGGCAGCGATGGCGAGCATTTTGGCGCCAGCGCTCGTGTTCGGTCAAGCGCCGGCTTTGCCGGGAACGACCGTCAGCTCTCCGGCTCAGGCCATTACGCTCCTCTGCTCCGTTGCGGGCTGGATATTCTTCTTCCTGATCATCCTGGCCGTCATCTTCGTGCTGTATGCTGCCTTCCTGTATCTCACGGCGGCGGGCGATGACAGCAAGATAAAGCAGGCGGGCAATATCCTCATCTACGCGGCGGTCGCCATCGCAGTGGCACTCTTCGCGAAGGGTTTCCCGCTCCTTATCGGTGGTCTTCTCGGCGGCACTTGGTCCGCGAACTGCTAATAAGGACCCTCTTGTTCGAAACCGGCAAAAAGGCCCCCTCGGGCCTTTTTGCGTTCTTGAGTATCTAAAATGAGTATCTAAAAATAGATATCCCCCGCCATACGTGGGATACCACGACGGGCGGGGGATGACCTCCTTTCATGTGACCTCCTTTAGGTGCTCGCAAGCACCTCCGAGGTCGAAGAACTGTTTTTGGGAACACCTGATGCTCCGCCGTCGTGATGGTCGTTCTCGCTTGCTGGCGGAACGGCAGGCGTCGGGGTCGGCGTGGCGGGCGGGGTGGGTGGGGCGAGCGACATGCTCGGGATCGTGCTGGGCTTTGTCTTGTAGCTCGTCACGACCACTTCACACGGCTTCTCCGTCATGAAACGGAGATTGCCGATGCGCGGGTCGTTGGACTTGATCTCCCCGACCTCGAACATGTCCCAGCTCCCGTCTCCGAAGAGGCGCCAGAGCCGGCCGCACGTTCCCCTGGGGCCGAGGACTTCGAAGCCCCAGTAGGTCGTCCGGACAACGGCCTGGTCCGACCAGCAGCCCGGACGCGCCTTGATGACGATCTGGCCCTCGTTCGGTACCTCCCGGTCAACGGCGCCGTCGCAGATGATGCGCGGTCCGGCCGAGGCGACTTCCGGCATGGGCCGGAGGCCGCTGAGGCGCAGGTCGAGCGGCTTTTCCGGCGGTGACGTCGGCGGATGCTTGGCTCGGTAAACAACGAAGATCGGTCCGCCGATCACGAGCGCCGCGATCAGAAGTCCCTTAAGCCAGGAACCGCTGCTCGGTTGATTGGTCTGCGCGCGCGCCGTGGATGCAGCCGCCGGTTGGGCTCCAGTGGGCGCCGGAACTGTCGCGCGCCGTTCTCGCCACCATCGGAACAGACCGAAGCCGATGATGAGGAGGATGGGAATAACGACGACTCCGAAGCCAAGCCCGAGCCACAAGAAGAACTTCCCGACACTCAGGCCGCTGGTCGCGCTCGCTGCGGCTTTCGCGGGTCTCGCGAGGGCGTGGATGGCAAACCATCCGAGCCCGACGAGCCCGACGAGGCCGAAGATGATGCGCGCCACGCGCGAGGTCATCAGTGTTCGACCGAACCAGGCACAGCCCCGAAGAGCAAGGAAGACAAGGTTGATGAGGCTGTGGCCAAGCACCCTCCCGACGGGTCGAGCGCCGCGCGCGAGCGCGGCGCGGAACCGCACGAGGAGGAATCCGACGATGACGATGGACAGCCCGATGGCCGTCCACTTGAGATACACCATGGGTTCTACTCCTTCTTCTCGGGCGGTTTGTTGCCGCCCAGATTGCCGACGAGGCCCCGAATGAGCGATTCGGCGCCGCCGACCAAGAAGAACTTCGACGAGGGGTCTTTGAACCCCTGGGTGAGCGTCGAGGCCGCCAGAGCGAGTCGGGCATCGTCGCCCTTCTCGGCGAGGACCTTCGTGACAGCCTCGAGGGCCTTGGCCTGTCCTTGCGCCTCGGTCTCGAGTCGCTGGGCGGTAGCGAGCGCCTCGATCTCGATGCGCTGGCGTTCCCGCTCCGCCTCGTACTTCTTCGTCGTGATGTGCTTGTACGTCTCGTCCGGGATGATGTTGGCGAACATGATACGCTTGATGCGCGCTCCGAAACGTTCCTCGCAGTAGTTGATGATCTCCTTGAGGAACGCATCATCACTCTCTCGGTAGACGGTCTCTTTCTTCTGGAGGCACTCCTGATAGGAGTGATGGGCGACCCA
>DATJQA010000005.1:0-7128 GCA_035506115.1 Minisyncoccota bacterium
ACGATCTGTTTGTCCACGTTCGGCTTCAAAGCGCTCACGACCAAGGCATCTTTATAGTTCTTAACGTATATCTGGAAACCGTTGGGCGTCTCCACTCGGAACTGACCTCGGGAATCCACTCGAAGGATACCCTTGACCGTCACCGGCACAGTGCTGGTCGCATCCGGGTTCGGCGCCGCCAAAATGGATATCTCATCCCTCAAATCCTTCGCCTGGGCCTGAAGAGCGACCATCTGGTTATTCAAATTATCTTTGTCCTTCGCAAGCGCGCTGATCTGGAGGGACAACTTATCTTTATCATCCTGTAAAGACTTGACCTGGTCGGACAGATCGCCTTTCCCGGCAAAAAAGAAACTGATAGCGAAGCCGATAACGAGACCGCCGAGACCGATACCGGCAGGTATGAGCCATTTTTTCCAACCGCTCATTCGACCGACGCCAGCGGGCGCAGCAGCCGCAGCGGTCGCAGGGGCTGGACCGCCAGCCGAGCGCTTCACAAAGGTGGCTTCCTGGATCGGGACACGCGTTGGCGTTGCCGTTGCGGGTATGACCGTCGGGTTCGCCGCCGGCGCGACATTAGGCGTGCCGGGTCGAGCAGAAAAGTAAGCTTCGGCAGCGGCGGGTCTGATCGGGGCAACTGCCGGCGGGTTAGTGACCATGTCGCTCACGACCGCCGACTTCGCGTTGACCGAAGGCGCCGCCGCCGGAGCAGCGGGTTTGACGCCTAGCGCCTCACGAACATCTTCCGCCGGCCAACCGCTCGCAAAGAGCGCTTTCGCGATCTCTTCTTTCGACACTCCGAGCTGCTGTTGATTTTGAACGTACTCCAAAAGTTCCCGATTCACCATGACTCACATTGTAACAAATCCGTTTTTTCCCACACTGAACATCTTGTTGATTTCTCCTTCGACCCTTACAATGAACGATATGGTTTTGTCGACCCATGCTTTAGGCGGCGCGACGGCCGCTCTTCTTTTCCCGCATCATCCGGTCATCGCGTTCACGGCCGGATTCCTGAGCCATTTTCTTCTGGATGCCATCCCCCACTGGCATTACGAACTGCGCTCGCTCAAGAAGCCATCGGGCAATCCGATGGATTATTATTTCGTCTCCGACAAAAGATTATTAAGGGACTTCCTGATGGCAGCGTCGGACGCCGCGCTCGGCTTCCTTGTCCTTCTACCCATCATGGCGTTCATGCCCTTCGATATCGGTCAGGCCATCTTCTGGGGAGCGGTTGGCGGCATTATGCCGGACGGCCTTCAGGTCGTTTATTACGCTTTTCGCAATTCACCGATCAAATATCTCCAGCGCTTCCATAAGTGGATCCACGCCCGCGCCCGACTGGACGACAAACCCTTGGTCGGCGTCGGCGCCCAATTGATCCTCATCGCGATCTTCTTTTTCCTTATTGTTCGTTTTCTCGTCTGAATCAGAGCTTAATCGAAAAGGCCGGGCGCCTGACTTGACCAGTCAGGGAATTCCGTGCCCATCGCCACCGCCGTCCAGCGGGCATCTTTCTTCTGCATCAGCACTTTCACGCCTTCGGTCCCCTCAACGGCAGACACAACTTCGACCAGGGCCCAATCGCCGGAGCGTTTTATGAACACCAGAGAAAAATCGGTGTCCGGAGCGTCGTGGGTCATGACATAGGCCTTTGCCGTTGCCAGCATCTGACGTTTTTCAGCTGTCGTCAGATTATCACCATTGCGAGCCTCGCCCCGAAGATCGCTCATTTCCAAAGCCGTCGACTGAGTAATGTCGCGCAGCTGAGCAATAGCCAGAGAGGTGGCGTAGATCGTATTTCCGAGGATGAAAAAAATGATTATCCAACCGCCGACCGTCCAAAGGAGCTGAGCCGTCCCCATATTGGGCGTGAAATTGTTCAGGCGGGCTCTCAAATTACCGATAACGGACATGCTTCAATTGTAACATTTCTCTTCCTGATCCCTTTATATATAATGTACCCGCATGAAAAAATTCGCTTTCGTCATCGTCTTTCTGATCACCTTAACCCCTCTGACCAGTGGCGCCGCCGGCCCCATCTATGCCGGCTGGTTGCCATACTGGCAGAAACAGGACGGCGCCATGGACGCCGGCTTGAACCTAGATAAGTTCCAGGAAATAAGCCCGTTCTCCTATGAAGTGAATGTGGACGGAACGCTTAAGGACAAAATGAACATCGATGAGGGCCTTTGGCCGGGCTGGCTCGCCGCCGCTCGCGACGCTCACGTCAAGATCATCCCTACCGTCGCCTGGTTCGACGGCGCGGGCATTCAAAAACTCCTTTCGAACGCAACGAAGCGGCGGGCCCACGAAGATATAATCGCAAAGCTCGTGACGGACAAAAAATTCGACGGCGTCGACATTGACTACGAATCGAAGCTGGCCGACACGAAACCTTACTTCTCGCTCTTCATCCAAGGCCTGGCGCAGCGCCTCCATGCGAAAAAGAAACTCCTCTCCTGCACCATCGAAGCCCGCATGCCGCTCGCGGACAGATATGCTGTCATCCCGAAAGATACGCGGGTCGCGAACGATTATGTGGTTCTCAATAAATACTGCGACGAGGTCCGGGTCATGGCCTACGACCAAGGCACCATTGACCTTAAGCTCGATGCCAAAAAAGGGACCGGCCACCTTTACGCGCCCGTCGCCGATCCGGCTTGGGTCGAGAAAGTCATCAAGGAAACGGTCAAAACTATAAGCCGGAAGAAAGTGATGCTCGGCATTCCGACCTACGGCTACGAATACGAAGTAAGCTGGGCGAACAATCTCACGACCTACCGGCGTCTGCGGAGCGTTAACTTCTTCACGGCCATGAACGTCGCTGACCGCGTCGGCGCAACGCCGGTCCGCTCGAGTGCCGGCGAACTCAGCTTCACCTACGCCTCAAGCACGCTCATCGAGGTTTCGGATGCGCTGCGCTCAGATGTCTCTTCGACCGCGCCAGCCGAGCTTCTGCCGGCGCCCGCCGTCACGCGCTACATCTCCTTCACGGATGCGGATGCGATAGCCCAAAAGATCGCGCTCGTAAATAAATATGGCCTCCGCGGGGCCGCCTTCTTCAAGTTCGACGGCCAAGCTGATCCGATGCTGTGGGAGAAATTATAAGAACAGAGCGCCGGCTGGCGCTCTGTTCCGAAACACGAAGGAGGCTATTTATTGACCGGGCGTCGAACTCTGCGCCGGCGGTGTTCCGATCGGACCGAAGGCGCGAAGGCCCTTGGCAATGGCGGCAGCATCCTTTCGAGCAGCAATCAGATCAGCATTCGCCGTCTTTATCTTGCTCCGGGCATCCTTGAGGGCCTGGTCGTTCGCGGCGAGCTTGGTCTGGTCGCCCTGGTCGGGCGCGAGCGAGGCCACTTCGCTCACCGCCGCTTGAGCTTGAGCGTTGGCATCAGAAACTTTTGCGTTCAGGTCGGTGAGCGCGCTCTGAAGGCTGCTCACATCCTTCCCAGCCGACTGGGCGGATGCGATCCGGCCCTGGAGCTTGCCTGCCAAAGCGTTCATGAGATCACCGATATACATGATCCGGTCCGCGGCGGCGAAGATGTAGCCGCGCGGAACGACTAGGACGTATATCCGATAGGACCCGGTGATAGACTTGACGTCGGTCCGCAAGGTCGCGAGGTCGGTATCTGAATCTATCTTCGCCTTTAGGGCGTTCATGTCGGTCAGACTACTTTGGATCATCGTCGACAGGTCGCTCTTGTTGCTGTCGGATATCTTCTGGAGCGACTGAAGGCGCGTCGAAAGCGCATTCAATGAGGCGATGCGCTGTTCTATCGCTTTGTCGGCCAAGCCGATGAGACGGCTCAACCGAGCTGCATTTCCGGTCGTCGAGGTCGCCGTCTGGGCCGAAACCGGCAGCGCGCTCAAAGCGAGAAGCGATAACCCCGCCACCAATGAAGCGGCAACTACTTGTAAGCGTTTGTATTTCATGGGGTGTATCTATTGGATTGGTTGTTCGGCTTGCCCCTGAGCGCTGGCGGCGTCGGTACCGAGACCGCTCATTTGTTTATCGATGTTCGACAGGTCATTATTGACCGCCGCATCCGATGTGTCACCCGAAGCAGGTGGCGTATTCACTGTCGGCGGCGCGGTGCCAGGTTTTATCGGAGCGCTCGGTCCGCCACCCACAGCGGGCGCTTGGGCAGCCTGCTCGGCAGGCGCTGCAGGCGCGGCCGGCTGCTGGCTCATATACCACCACCCTGCTCCCCCTATCACCACCACGGCCAACACAACCCAAAGAACGACTTTCGATGATTGCGTCATCTCTTTTTGTGTTTATTGAATTAATGAACGACTTTTTGTAACGCGAACAATTATACCACTATGCCACCGCTAAAGCGGGCGACTACAATATAATGACGGCCCGGACCGGGGCTGCTTACAAATCCTAGCGTTCGACCAGCCGTTCAAACGTCTTTTTTCTGGGGTTCGGCCCGAAAATTCGAGAAGTAGAAGCGCAGGTAAACGGAAAGAAAGACGAAGCCGACCAAGTAGCCGCCGATGACGTCGGTCAGCCAGTGGGCGCCAAGATAGATGCGCGAGACGGACACGCCGACGATGAGACCAAGCGAAACCGTGCCCACGATTATCCGAAGAAAACGCGGCAAACGATGCTGGACTATCATTATGGCCGCCAAGAAACCGAAGAGGACAACATAAAAAACAACGTGGCCGCTCGGAAAACTGGCGTCTTTGAGCTGCTCGTAGACAATGACCGCTGCCGGCGTCGGTCGGGGCCGATTGACGACCAGCTTGATGAGCACGTTCGCGAGACTGGCGAGCGGCGTGAGGAGCACGAAGAGCGCTTCGCGCCGGTGGCGCAGAACGGCGAAACCGGCCGCGAAAAAGATGACGGTCGCTGCCGCCACGGCAGGTGTTCCGAACAAGCTTATGAACTCCATGACCGGCAACGGACCGCGTCCGACGTCTTCCTGGATCTCTCGGGAAATTGTCACATCCGTGAGCATGATAGGCTCGCGGGAGACGAGCGCCGCCAGGACGATGGCGCTCACAATGGCCATCAAAATAAGCCCGACGGCGAGTTCGCGCGCGAACTTATTCTGAAGCACCTGCTCCATTGACTAAAAGAAGTGGAGGGCGTGGCCGAATATCCAGATGCCAACGACGAAGGCGGCGCTCGAGAACATGAACACGGAAGCCGCCATTAGGTCCTTAATGATGCGAATATCTTCGTTGTGTCCAGGTGAAACGAAGTTTAGAAGACGCTCGGTCGCGGAGTTCATGGCTTCACTCCCGAGGACGAGCGCCGCGCACAAAACAATGATAAGCCGTTCTACATCGGAAATGTCGACGAAGAACGAGACCGTGATGGCCAAGGCGCCGACGAGGACCTGAATGGTGAAGTTCCTTTCAGAAAAGGCCTCCCAAATCCCCTGAAGGGCATAGCCAAAGCTTTTTATCAACTTGTTCATGTCCGAATTATAACAATTATCGGGCGGCGGAGCGTTCAATGGCTTATCCGAAAACCGAGCCAGGTTCCCAGAATACCGCCGATGGCGGTGAAAAAGACGGCGCTCAAAGAAAAGGCATCCGCCCCCCAAAGCATCGGCAGAAGACCACCGAGCGTGGAGCCGACGACCATCCCGAGCATCGTGATCGCTTTCGGGCTCATCGCCTCATTCTAGCATTTCGGGTGTGGTAAAATACGCTCATGATAAAGATCGAAGGCAATTATATCTATCGAGGCGGCGAGAAGGTCGGCTATGTCGACGGTCACAATATCCGAGCGGTCGACGGGAAGCATCTTGGCTATTTCGACGACAAGTTCATCTATGACGAGGATGGCCATAAGCTGGCCTACATTGAAGGCGACCACCTTTGGCCTGAGGACAACGGCGAGAAAGTGGAGCTTGTCGAGATAAACGAAAAGCTCGTCGGTGGCGTCCTTCCAGAAATCGCGAAGTGCGCTGTCTACGTTCTGCTCGGCGACTAGAAAAAGCCCGTTATCTATACCGGCAAGCGGGCCAAGAATAAGATCCTATCGGGCTTTTTGGTCGGACGATGACGTACTGATAGATCGCTGAAGGATTGCTGAAATCCGTAAAAAAAGTTTTGCCGCTCGACGTCCTGAACCATTCGTTGACACGGTGCTTATCCGGAAGATTGATAACGACCGGCTTCTGAATTTGGAACTTGGGATACTTGATGATCTGCCCATCGTGAGCGTCGAGAGAATAAAGATCGGTACCGTTCGAAAAAAGGCCGTAACTGCCCGGCGCTAAGTAGTGGGTCGCTGACATGGTGGCCGTGTCGATGACCTCGAGGCCGAAATAATTCTCCGAGACCTCATAAAAAAGCCCGCCCTTTTCGGTCATCGGGCGAAAATACACATCGTCAGTCACATCGCCGCCCTCGGCCAAGGTGGTCGAAGTATAAGTGAAGTCGGCAGGGTTCACTTTAAAGAAGACCGTTGGGATGGAGAACGTGTTCACGTACCACTCCGAGCGATCCGAATAAGTATAGAGTTTGGACGAATGAAATCCGGGCAAGTCGGAGAACATGATCTCGCCCGCGAGCGACCAATCGGCTATCCTTGTTTTTATCAAGTAAGCCGGCGTGGATTGCGTCCCAGCGTATACGAACACTCCGTCCGTTTGGATGGTGGACAAGCCAACGTTCTGGACAGCCTTGAACTCGAAGACCGGCGCCCATACCAACGTTGCGGGGTCGAGGCTCAAGACCTCGAAATGCTGGTTATCGAGCCGCATGCTGGCAAAATAGACCTTTTTATTGATCGGGTCGTAAGCGGCCTCGGCCAAATTCTTGAAGCCCGGCGTTGGGATAACAGTGTATCGCCCGAGGTCGTTAAGGTCTGGAAAAACGATGATGTGGCCCGGTTCTTCTTTCGCTGTCCCGATCACCAGCTCGTCCCCTATCTGAAGGGTTGCATGCGGATAGGCGAAAACAACGTCGGAGCTTGAGGCGACGATGTGCGCCTCGACCTGCGGTCCGACCGCCGATGATGAGGCGTCGTTCGCCTGCGCCGCATATTCCATCGCCGCCGCTTTCGCTTTGAGAAAAGAGGCCCGGGCGCGCATATCTTCTTGTCCATCATCGGCCCGCGCCGTGATGAACAGAAAAAATACGGCCCCA
>DATJQA010000006.1:0-4578 GCA_035506115.1 Minisyncoccota bacterium
GTCGAAGGCGTCGCCCAAAATTATGCCGTCCGGGTTCAGGCGGTGGCGCTGTTTCTTTATGGTGTCTTCGTTCAGGGCGACCAGGACATCAACGTGCGGGTAATCGTAGAATATTTTTTCTTTCGCAAAGGAGATACGGGCATAATTATGCCCGCCGCGAATGAGCGACGGGTATTTAAAAGACATGAACGTATGAAATCCGACGTTCGTGAGGAGCGTGCCGAGCGTCGTGCCGGCTTCGCGCACGCCGTCGCCGGCGGCGCCGCCTACTGAAACCGTCAGAACATTATCAAGCGAACGGGACATCGTAGGAACATTATAGCATGTCGCGGTGGCGCGGCGTCTATACCAGCCGCCGGAAGGGCGATATAATCAAAATATGAAGAAATTCGGCGCCATCCTGCTGAATGCTTTACCGGTCCTGGTCATGATCGCTCTTATCCCGTTCGTGAAGGACGATTATATGCTGGCCGCGCTCGATATCATCGTCATCGCTGTTGCTTTCGCTATCAGAACGACCAAGCACGACTTCACCGTTCTCGCATTCGGTTTCTTCGCCATGATAGCTTCGGAATATCTTTTCGTTAGCACCGGCGTCGAGACGTTCAAGCGCCGAACGATCTTCGGCCTGATGCCGCTTTGGCTGCCGTTCCTCTGGGCCTATGGATTCGTTGCTATCAAGCGCGCGGTCGCCATTCTCGATAATTCGGAAAGCCGTTCGGTGTGATATCATAAGTACAATCCTATGGCCGACACGCCCTTTCAAAAGATAAAGATCGGCTGGTTCTCGTTCTCGTGCTGCGAGGACAACACCATCGTCATGACGGAGATCATGAACGAGCACTGGCAGGAGTGGAAAAAGCTCTTTGATTTCCGCCACGCGCGCGTCCTGAAGTTCAAGAACGTCATGGACGAGTTCGATGTCGCGTTCATTGAGGGCGCCATCGCCTCACCGGAACACGAAGCGAAACTGAAAGATATCCGCCAGCGCTCAAAGAAGCTGGTGGCCGTCGGGGCTTGCGCCGTGACCGGCCTCCCGTCCGGCCAGCGGAATACTTTTACGCCCGAACAAAAGGAAGCCATCGATTTCCTCGTGGCCCGCTTCGGTGCGTTGCCGAAGGTATTGCGCGTGAAAGATGTTGTGCCGGTAGACGTGGAGCTGCCCGGCTGTCCGATGAATCCGGACGCTTTTTTGAAAGCGGTGAATGGGCTCGTCGTGGAGCTGCGTCCAGAATTACAAACTCAAAGTCCAAATATCAAATAACAAATCAAGCCCAAAGCTCAAATGACCAAAGGTCTTTTCGTTTGACATTTGGAATTTGAAATTTGGATTTTAACTCTTATGCATACCTTCGATCTCTCGATGGAGCACATCACGAAGATAGAGGGCGCCGCGTCGCTCTCGGTCAAAGTGGTGGACGACAAAGTGGTGGACGTGAAATTTCAGACGGTGGAGTACAAGCGGTTCTTCACTGAAGCCCTGAAAGGCAAACCCATCCTGGCCGTGCCGCAGCACTTGGCCCGTATCTGCGGGACCTGCTCGAACGCCCACATCATGTGCGCTATTGAAGCCTGCGAGGCGGCGCTCGGCATTACACCAACGGAGCAGACCCAAAAACTCCGCTCGCTCACGATGCACGGGCTCATTATTCGCGACCACGCGCTCCATCTCTTCCTTTTCTCGTTACCAGACATCTATAAGCTGGACGCCTTCTTGGACCTTGACGAGAGCGACCCGGCTCAGCATCAAATTCTCCACGATGGATTCGATATCAAGGCGGCGGGGAACTATCTGGCAACGCTCATTGCCGGTCGAAGCGTCCACGCGACCTATCCGACCATCGGCGGTTTCCTGCATTTCCCGGACAAGGCCGGTATCGATGAGGCCGTGAAGAAATTGAACGATATCCGACCGGCCGTCCTGCGGCTCATCGAGATATTCAAGAATTCACCGTTCCATTTCGACCGCAAAACGCACTACATGGCCCTCGCGCCGGAAAAGTCCTTCGGCTATATCCACGGCCGCATCATGACGAGCCAAGGCGAGACCTACGGACCGGAAAAGTATCGCGACCATTTAGAGCACGTCGTCCTGCCGTATTCCCAGGCCTCGGCCTACGAATACCAGGGCGAGGGATACATGGTTGGTTCCCTGGCGCGTATCAATTTAGCGAAAGAAACGCTTCATCCAAAGACGAAGGAATCGCTTGGGAAGACGCTCGACCTTTTCCCGTCCACGGATATCTATTACAACAACCTGGCCCAGGCCATCGAGATATTGCACTCCGTGGATGAATCCATCGATCTTTTGACCCAGAACGAGTTCAAGCCCGAGCCGCTCGTCAAAGCGCCGTATCGAGAAGCGGTCGGGGTAGGCGTCATCGAAGCGCCGCGCGGCACGCTTTATCACAAGATAGAGCTAAATGTCGACGGGACGATCAAGCAAGGCGAGGTCATTGTCCCAACCGGGCAGAATCAGATAAACATCGAACGCGATGTCGGCACGCTCGTGGAGCGCATATTGCCGACGATGGAAAAGGAAGCTATCGAAATGGAGATAGAGAAGCTCATCCGGGCCTATGACCCGTGCATGAGCTGCGCCGCGCACTTCTTGAAGGTCAGTTGGGCTGGGAACTCGACGCCGAAAGCAGCAAGAGCGTAGCCAAAACGTTCGCGAGAGCGTTCGTGAAGTCCAAGGTCGGCGGAACGCCGACAATAACGGCGTTCTTTATTTTGCCGAGCTTCTGGAGGTAAAGAAGATTCGTCAAAGCGTCGAAGTCGTGCATCGAGAGCCGCGGCGCAGAGGCGAAGTGTTTCAGGTCCTGAAAGACCGTGACATGCTCGATACCCTGAACGGTGTCGAGCACGAAGAATTCCTTCGGTAGGTCCCACTCTTCGTTCGGGTCAAGGGTGCGGAATTTGAAATCGGTCAAGCGTTTCTCGAGCTCCGGCACGAGCCGCAAGGGGAGCGAATCCATCGGCAGGTCCGGGTTGCCGAAGACCACCACCGTCTTCATAGCGTCTGGTTCGCCAGCGCGATGTGGCGAAGCGTGTACTTTTCGAGCTGAGCGGCTTGGGTCGGTGTTATTTTTTCGCATGGGACGCTCCAGTGAATGGAAACAAGGTCGCCGGGCACGAGTTGTTCTATGTCGTATATCGCCTCGAGTTTTCGATTTATCTTCTTCGGCACCGGTTCGCCCAGGTAAAGCTTACCATTCTTGTACAAAAGCGGCTTGGCGGAAACGGTGATGGCCGGTCCGGCGACGGTCGTGACCGTACCCCAGCTCACGCGGCATTCGTCCATGCTTTCGAGCGTGTGCGCCTGTTCGGCATGGCCGGTCCGTTTCCAAACATCAAGAACGTGAAAAGAATGATGGGGGACGGCGTTCTGTTCCAGCTTTTGTTCAACGAGCGCGAACGTCTTTCCGAGCCTCTTCTTGAGCTGCAGGCCGTTCAAGAGATGGTGGTAGAATTTCTTTTTCTCGATGTGTTCCAGAAGTTCGTTCCCGAGCCAGTAGGCCTCAACGACGCGATCATCGAACGGGTCTTTGATATTGTTCGCCTCCGCGATGTGGCGGAGGTAGGGATACATCGTTTCGAACTGGGAGAGAAGCTTTGTGAGGCCCGGATCGCGCTCGTTCTCGACGATGTATGCGCCGATCTCGCGGTTCGCGTCCGGACCGCAATAATGCAATCGGTTCGGGCCGAAAGCGTAATGAGTACAGCGCAACAAGCCGTCCATAGGATGGTTACGAGGTCGCCGATGCCAAGGCCCGTTCTTTTGTTCCTCTGGCGAAGAAAACGACCAGACCGATGCCCAAAAGGAAGAGGCCGGTGCTCATGGCATCGCTCAATGTGTAGGCGCGTGTCAGAAAGACGGCCGAAAGGATGTTCGTCACGAGCGTGGCGGGTACAAGCAGGGTCGCAACGTAGGTCGCCGGGGCGCGTTTCAGAGCGGCGTACCAGGTTAGGACGTAGCCCACGAGGAGCGCGCTCGAAAGGAGTGTCCAGTTCCACTGAACGGCCGTAATGGCGCCGACGGGCGCGAAGCCGCCGCGGAAAGCGACGATGCCGAGCAGGATGACCGAACCAACGACCATGCGGGAGGCCGCGACGAGCGTGCTTGAGATATCACGCAGGGCGACTTTCGCAATGATGTTCTCGACGGCCCAGAGAATGGTCGCGCCGAGGATCATTGCTTCGCCGGTGTTGAATTTAAAACCGGTGAAGCCGCCGACGAAAACGTTGGCCGCGAAGATGGCGCCAATACCGAGCCACTGCCAGCCGGAAACACGTTCCTTAAGGAATGGGATAGCGAGGAGAAGTACCCAAAGGAAAAGCGTTTTATGGATGAGCGCACCGGAGAGCGCCGAGGTCATCGTGAGGCCGGTGAAGAAAAGCGCGAAGGGGATAGAGCCGCCGATGGCGCCGATGGCAAGGAGGAGGCCGAACTGTTTTCGAGAGAGTGTCTTGAGCTCAGGCCACTTCCGGGCACCGAGGAGAGCACCGACGAGGAGGGCTGCTACGATGGTGTTCTTTAGAGTTGTGTAAAGAACGGCGTCCTTTACGCCCGTGACG
>DATJQA010000007.1:0-3183 GCA_035506115.1 Minisyncoccota bacterium
ACCGGCTACGGCAACCTCTACGTCACCATCAACAACGACGAGCGCGGCGTTCCGTTCGAACTCTTCGCCACCATCGGCAAGAGCGGCGGCTTCTTCCAGGAACAATCCGAGGCCATCTGCCGGATGATCTCCTTATCGCTGCGCTCCGGCATCAAGATCGAAGAGATCGTCTCGAACCTCAAAGGCATCCGCGGTCCGATGCCGACCTTAACGAACAAAGGCACTATCCTTTCGCTCCCCGACGCCATCGGCCAGATCCTCGAAGAGCATGCCCGCACGTCCGTGACAGAAGCACCGCTCCTTGCCGAACACGCCACTGTCTCCGTCAAAGTCGACGCGCCCGTCGAAGCGAAAGTGGAATCGGCGCCGACCGGCCGACAGAAAGCTTTGGCCGACTTCGGCCACATGCCTGGCTGTCCCGATTGCGGAGCCCCGCTCGTCTTGGCCGAAGGCTGTATGTCCTGCAAGGCGTGCGGCTTCAGTCGCTGCATGTAGCCGGAACCCCAGAGAAACTAAAAAGCCCCGAATGGGGGCTTTTTAGTTTCTACTAAGAGAGAGCGTCTTAGAGAGAAAGTTCCTGACCGGACGACTCTTGGGTCGCACCGACCGGGGTGCTCTTATATTGGGCTCGGCAAGCCTTCACGTCCGTGCGGAATTGGCTCCAGGCTGCGTTCACCGCCTTGCGGTAATCGGACTGGGCCGTCTTCACGGCCGACCGGAAATCGGTCCAGGCCTGCTTGATGGCCGCTTGGCGTGCCTTGTTATCGGTCAGCGCCCACGCCGCGGCCAAAGCTGTTCGGCGAGCCGAGAGGGCCGCCGTGATGGCGGTGCTCTTCGTGCTAAAAGCCGTCCCGATAGACGCCTCGCGCGTATCAACGGCCTTCGCTACGCAAGCCAGAACGGCCGCCTTGTTGGCGGAATTGTCACCGCCCGGCGTCGTCGAAGTCGTTGTCTGAGCCGCCGCCACGCCGCTTACGAGAAGCGTCGCGAGCGAGGACAGAACAATAGCTTTTTTCAACATTTAGGTATTTATTAGGTTCTCGACCTTTTTATTTTATAAGGAATACAGAACGCCTGAGGCGCTCTACGATATATTACGGATTATGGAGGACCATCTTACACCGCCTACATACTCAAAAGCCCCCTTTCGGGGGCTTAACGGATAGAGCGGTCAGCTAGCAGGCGCACTTTTTGGCACCCTTCTTGCACAAGCACTTTCCGCCCGACTTGCACAAACACTTCTTCGACGCTTTTTTCTTCATGCTCTCATTATATCACAAGAAATCGGACCCCAGCCGTGGTGGCGTGGCGCTCCTTCTACTTCGGCGGAGAATCTATCTCGTTCATCAGCTGCTCCGCCTCTACGGCCAAAGCTTCATCGTTTTCTTGCTTAGCTTGCTGCCAAGCCGCCGTCGCATTCTCCCAAGCATCCGATTCGAAACCGGCCGCCAGGAACATCTTGGCCTTTTCATAATTCACTCGGGCGGCGGCGCGGCCGGCCTCAACCGGATCAGCGCTGTCTTCCAATTCTCTTATCCAGCGCCCAAGCGCTTCCAGTGCTTCCTGGTCATCCGGCGAATGTCGCAAACGCTCCAGGAGCACTACACGTTCCCCGGACCATTCCTGATGCTTGGGCTCTTGCTCATTCATATTTTTATGAAGTAATCACTATCGGCCGACCGGGGCCGTGCAGAACGCGCAGCGCTTCGCTTCGGCGGGGATCTCGCTCAAACACTCCGGGCACTTCCTCGTTTTCGGCTCATTGGGTCCCGGTCGGCGGAACTTTGTCGTCAGCTTATTAAGCGGCAGAACAACGAAGAAGTAGACGCTCACCGCGACGATGAGGAACGAAACGATGGCGTTGATGAATTCGCCATACAGGAACTTGCTCCCGTTCACCGTGAAAACCATCGCCGAGAAATCCGGCTGCTGGATGACGGCCGCGATGAGCGGCGTCATGAGGTCCTTCACGAGCGCCTGAACAACAGAGTTGAACGACGCCCCGACCACGACACCAACCGCCAAGTCGACCACGTTCCCCCGCAAGATGAATTCTTTGAAGCCTTTGAGCATGCACTCATTGTAACAAAAAAGATGTATACTATCTCAAAATGCTGTATTCCGAATTCCTTAAGACCAAAAGAAAATGCCCGTTCTGCGACCGGCGCGATCGGATCCTGGTCGGGAAGAAAAGCGCTTATTTAACTTATGCCCTGGCGCCCTATTCCCGATATCACCTCCTGGCCGTCCCTCGGAAACATAAAACATCGCTCCGCGCCCTCGGTCCGGCCGAGCGGAAGGATCTGGCAGCGCTCGTCTCTAAAGGCACCGAGCTGCTCCGCCGACTTCACATCGCCGACATTTCTGTCCTCGTCCGGGACAGTGGCCGGCAAAAGAGCGTCGAACACATCCACTATCACATCATCCCGAACCATCGCATCGGCGACCTGGATCGCGGCGGCAGAAAACGGCGGATCCTGACCCAAAAAGAGATCTCGGCTCTTGTGGCCAAGGTGAAAAAAATCCTTTAGACCGTCAGCTGTCAAGAAGCCCGGGTAAGCGGCCATTTTTCTACGTTCCCGGCCCCCAGGAAAAGTCCTGACGGAGCGCTATAATGAGGGCGAAAGGTCGTCACCTCCTCTATTATCATGAAACGCATAATATTGGTCGGGCTGCTTGCTGGCGCCGCCATGCTGGTCGCGAATTTCGTCCTGAACGACATCGTGAATGCCATTCTGCCATCGCTTCAGACCGAGTACCAGAACACCGCCGTCTTCCGGCCGTGGTCGGACCCGCGCATGTCTCTCTATTTCTTATATCCGTTCTTTATCGGTCTTGCGCTCGCTCTGGTCTGGGAACGCACGGAGGGCATCTACCTTCCCTGGTCCCGGTTCGCCTTCTTAGCATGGCTCACTATTTCTGTGCCGGGCATGCTCATCACCTACGCGAGCTTCCAGGTCTCGCGCTGGATGATCCTAGGCTGGCTCCTGACCGGCCTCGTTGACCTGCTCCTCGCAAGTTGGATCTACCACAAAATGCTCAAGCGCTAGTACTGACGGCAAAGATCAGGTCTTCAGCTCTACGGGCACGAACGCTCCATCGCTATTCTGTTCAAAGGCGTCTATTATCCTTGCCACAAGATACAGTTCGTTCTCGAAGGTAAAGGTGTCGAACTCTATCGAT
>DATJQA010000008.1:0-3958 GCA_035506115.1 Minisyncoccota bacterium
GCGAAATCTGAATATTTCAACATCGGCTTGTTCCGATCGGACCGACGCGCGATAATTAATCACAGTTCCCCATTCCGGCCGCCCCGAAAGGAAGTGTCATGACCGGAAAATTGCTTTGCGCCCGCTTTGCCGCCCCCTGCGGCTATATCCGTCAAGACCTGGGCAAGCTCGACGGCGTGGCCTGGCTCCGAGTCGTTGAACGAACAAAGCGCGGCCTCGAAACCAGCGCCCACACGCTCCAGTACTGCTTCCCGGAAATGTTCAAGGGGCTGCGCACCCTGGCCCGCGCGACCGGCCGAGAGACATTCTCCCTTGAGAACGTCGCCGAATACTGGCGGGAGAGGCACGTTGACCGCCCCGGCGACTGTCGCGTCCAAGTGGTCCGCGTGGTCGCGAATGATCACCCTGTCCTCGCCGAGGTTTCCACGCCGGACAGAGGCTTTGTGGTCATCAAGTACTACCCGGACGTCGAGGTCAGGGTCGGCGATCTGGTCCGCATCCATCAGCGGTGCATCATCGAAAAGGTCGGAGATGAATCGTAAAAGGCGCTTCCCCGTTCGGGAGGCGCCTCGTACTTTTCTTCCGGGCGCGAACGTTACTCCAGATATTTCTTCCGCAAAACAGAAAGGTCATCGCCCAAAGTATAGACGAGCGGATTGCCTGTCGGGATCTCGACATCAGCGATACCTTCGTTCGAAATGTGCTCCAAGTGCTTAGCGAGCGCTCGAAGCGAGTTCCCGTGCGCGACAATAAGAACGCTCTTGCCCTCCTGGATGCGCGGTGCGATATCTGATTGCCAGTAAGGCAGAAGGCGGCTTAGAACGTCCGCCAGACTCTCGGTCGCCGGTACTTTTTCCAGCTTCGCGCCCCGGGCGGTGATCGCTTCGAGCTCTTTCTGACGCTCTTCGTCGGTCGTGGGCGGCGGCTGAGCGGCGAAACCGCGCCGCCAGGCTTTGAACTGGTCTTCGCCGTACCTCGCCTTCACTTCGTCTTTGTTCAAGCCCTGAAGGGCGCCGTAATGGCGCTCGTTCAGCTGCCAAGCGAAATGGATCTGAGGCATCGGCTCCGTTCCCAAGATCGCCAGGACTATCTCCATCGTGTGAATGGCCCGCCGGAGCACGGAAGTGTAGACGATGTCAAAATTATAGCCGCCGCGCTTCAGGAGACCGCCGGCCCTCTTCGCCTCCTCTATCCCGCGCGCCGACAAGTCGACATCCGTCCAGCCGGTGAACTTGTTCTCCTTGTTCCACTCGCTCTCACCGTGCCGCAGGACCACGAGCGTGTGGGTCTTGGTATTTGTTTCTTTCTTAAAATCCATAGGCATAGTTTAGCTTGCTCCGGAAAAAGAAAAAAGGTGTCGGGCGGACAACCCCAATTCTGTTATACTAGATGGCGCATGTATAAATACCTCCTGAAGCCCATTCTTTTCCGTTTCGACCCGGAACTCGTCCACAACGTCTTTGTTTCCTTAGGCGAACTCTTAGGCCGATTCCTCTTGACCCGCACGCTGACCAGCGCCATCTACGGTTATCATGGACCGGAGAAAAAGAAGATTGTGGACGGTATTACTTATCGTACGCCCGTTCTTCTTTCGGCCGGCTTCGATTACAACGGCCGGCTTTCTCGGATACTCCCTTCTATCGGCTTCGGCGGCGAAGAGATCGGTTCGGTGACCGCCCGGCCATGCGCCGGGAATCCCAAGCCGCGGCTCACGCGTTTACCGAAAGACCGAAGCCTTGTCGTCAATAAAGGCCTGAAGAACGACGGCGTCGAAGTCATCATTGCCCGGCTCAAGGCTACCCCGCGCGTACCCGGTTTCGTTCTCGGCATCAGTTTGGCCAGAACGAACGACGGAAAAGCCGCTGACCTAGAAGAGGGTATGAAAGATTATGAGACCTCGCTCCGTAAACTGACCGAAGCGAACATCGGCGACTACTACGCTATTAACATCTCCTGCCCGAACGCTTTTGGCGGAGAGACCTTTGCCGTCCCGGACCTCGCTGAACAGCTCCTCACCCGCCTTGATGCCGTCCCCTGCGCCAAGCCCATCTATGTGAAAATGCCTATCAACTTGGCTTGGCCGGAATTCGACGCTCTCCTTAAGGTCATCGCCAGGCATCGCATCAAGGGCGTCGTCATCGGGAACCTCAACAAGCATTATGATGACCTGAAATTCCGGGAAGAAGCCCCGACCAAATACGCCGGCGGCCTTTCTGGAGCACCGACTTTTTCTCTCTCGAACGAGCTCATCCGCCGGACCCGGGCGGCCTACGGAAACCGTTTCACTATTTTCGGCGTGGGCGGAATATTTTCACCGCAAGATGCGCTCGAGAAAATGGAGGCGGGCGCCGATCTCGTTCAGCTCATCACCGGCATGATCTATGAAGGTCCGGGGCTCATAAAACGCCTCGACGCCGCGCTCGCCCGTAAAGCGTAAGTCGACCACTGGAGGTGGTATAATTTCCGCATGGTATCTCGGACGGTCAAAAAAACGCGCGCCAAAAGAACCCCGAAACGCGCGTGGGTCGTTGCTGTCAGTATGGGTTTCGGCCACCAGCGAACGGCCTATCCTCTGCGTCATCTCGCGCCGGACGAACGCATCCTGAACGCGAACGATTACCCGGCCATGCCGGCCAGCGACCGCGCCGCCTGGGACAGCAGCCGGAAGTTCTACGAATTCATGTCTAACTTCCAGAGCTTGCCGGTTGTGGGCCGGGCGGCCTGGCGTGTCTTCGACGAATTCCAAAAGATCGCTGATTTTTATCCAAAGAAGGCCTCTCCGACGCCGACCTTAGCTCTCCGTCAAAGCTACGCCCTAATTCGCCGAGGCTGGGGGGCGCATTTCATTCAGAAGCTGGCGGAAGAACCACGGCCGCTCGTTTCGACCTTCTTTACGCCCGCTTTCATGGCCGATTACTACCAATATCCCGGGAAGATATACTGCATCGTTTGCGATACCGACATTTCCCGAACCTGGGCCCCGCTTGACCCGGCCTCGAGCCGCATCACCTACCTCGCCCCGACCGACCGGGCGGCGGAGCGGCTGCGCCGCTACGGCGTGCCGACGGAACGGGTCATCCTGACCGGCTATCCTCTGCCGAAAGAGAATCTCGGCACGCCCCGCTACGAGATCGCCCGGCGCGACACTGCGGCCCGCATCATGAACCTCGATCCGGCCGGCGCTCACCGCGCCCAGATGAGCGGCGAGATAAACCAGCACCTCGGGCGTCTGCCGAAGGCGTCCGATCGGCCGCTCACTTTGCTTTTTTCCATCGGCGGCGCCGGCGCCCAGCGCGACCTCGCCCACACTATCCTCGAAAGCTTGGCGCCGAGCATCCGGGCCGGCTTCATCCGTTTTTGGATCGCCGCCGGCACGAAAGCGCCGACCCGGAACGAGCTCCAGCGCGCGGCCATGGAGTTGAACATCCACGAGAACTTCGGGCTCATCTTCGCCAACGAACCGATGGAGTATTTCGCGAATTTCAACCGCGCTTTGCGCGAGACGGACATCCTTTGGACGAAGCCGAGCGAACTTTCTTTCTACGCCGGCTTAGGGATACCAGTCATCATTGCGCCGCCCTTGGGCTCGCATGAATTCCTGAACCGGGCTTGGCTCGAACAGCTCGGCGCCGGCCTACCTCAAGAGGACCCCCGCTACACGCATGAGTGGCTTTTCGATTTCGTGAAGACCGGCTGGTTCGCCGATGCGGCCCTCCAGGGTTTCGTGAAAATAGAAAAGGGCGGCACTTTCGCCATCGAAAGATTGGCGCTTCGTTCATGATGTGGCTTTTGGTCACGCTTGCCGCTTACTGCTTGAACGGTGTCGCCATCCTCGTCGACAAGGTCCTTCTCCGAAAGGTAGACAAGCATCCGGTCGTCTACGCTTTTTACGTGAGCGCCCTGGGCGCCGTTGTCCTACCGGTCCTCTTCTTCGTTCCTCTGCCTCGCCTTGACGTCG
>DATJQA010000009.1:0-4633 GCA_035506115.1 Minisyncoccota bacterium
AACCGAGAAGGGCGCGAAAATCCTGACAAAATGACCGATCCGGCCGCCGTGCGTTTTCGGGTCGGGCATGTTAGAATGGAGGCGTCAAAAATAGGCTTCTATGAACAAGAATCCGTATCTTTCCATAATCATTCCGGCTTATAACGAAGCCGAGCGCTTGCCGGCCACGCTTCTGGACATCGACAAAAAGATGTCCGGTAAGGATTATGCCTATGAGATAATCGTTGTAAACGACGGTTCAAAGGACAACACCGCCGAGGTCGTTCGAAAAATGACGCCGGCCGTGAAGAACCTTCGGCTCGTTGATAATGCGGCGAATAAAGGGAAAGGCGGCGTGGTCCGCCAAGGCATGCTGCTCGCGACCGGCGACATCCGTTTGTTCATGGACGCTGATAATTCGACGAAGATAGATGATTTTGAAAAGATGCGTCCGCTTTTCGCTGATGGCTACGACGTCGTCATTGGTTCGCGGGCGGTCAAGGGTGCCGTTCAGGATCCGCCGGAGCCGTGGTACCGCCAGCTTCCGGGAAAGATGGGCAATCTTTATATCCAGATACTTATTCTGCCTGGCATTTGGGATACCCAGTGCGGGTTCAAAGCCTTCACCGCCGAGGCTGCCGAAAAAGTTTTTAACCTTTCGCGCATCACTGGTTGGGGGTTCGATGTTGAGGCCCTTGCCTTAGCAAATCGGTTCCACTACCGGATGGGCGAAGTGCCGGTCTATTGGGTCCACGACACTCGTTCGCACATCGGAATGTCGGCCTATCTCAAGGTTCTGCTCGAAGTGGCGAAGATCCGCTGGGCTCTCTGGACAAATAAATACCGTCTGTCATAATCTCCCAAACACCCGGGGGCGACCCCGGAAAAACATATATCAACCGCTTCGTCAAAAGTCCCGAAGCGAGAACATTTATAGCCAAGCTAATGAGCAAGTATTATCTCACGAAAGAAAGATTCGAAGAGCTGAAAAAGGAGCTTGAGGAGCTGAAGACCGTCAAGCGCCTTGAGGTCGCGGACAACCTGAAGCGCTCCAAGGAGTACGGCGATCTTTCGGAGAACGCGGAGTACGCCGAAGCGCGCGAGGAACAGAACCGCGTCGAGGGGCGCATCTTCGAGCTTGAGGAGATGCTCAAGAAGGTTTCCATCATCGAGGAAGGGAAGGGGAACAGCGACGCCGTTCACATCGGTTCTCAGATAACGGTGAAGAAAGACGGTAAGACGTTCAATTACACCATCGTCGGTTTCAACGAATCGAAGCCGGAGGAGGGGAAGATCTCGAACGAGTCGCCGATCGGGAAAGCCATGCTCGGCCGAGCGGTCGGGGATAAAGTGACCGTAAAATTGCCGGCCGGGGAGACGATGTACGAGATCGTGAAGATCGGATAACTTATTAGGAACTGGGCCCCGCCGAGAGGCGGGGTCCGGTTTTTGCTGGAAAAAATCAGGAGTTTTCAGTATGATGGAGGCACGATGCTAGAAGAGATAATCGCCGAACGGAAACGGAAGCTCGCTAAACTCCATGAGGCAGGCGTGGACGCGTATCCTATTAAGACCAAGCGGACCCATACGACGGCCGCGGCTTTGGCGGATTTCGGGAAGCTCGTGCGCGCGAAGAAGACCGTCTTTGTGGCCGGACGTGTGATGGGTCTCCGGGACATGGGGAACGTGATGTTCCTCGATGTCGTGGACGAATCCGGCCGCTTTCAGGCCGTTCTCAAAAAAGAAAATCTTTCGGATTTCAAACTTTTGAAGGCCGCGCTCGACCGCGGCGATATCGTTTCCGTTGGCGGGAAGCTTTTTGTAACCAAGACGAAAGAGAAGAGCATCGAGGCGAAGCTCGTGACCATTCTTGCGAAGTCTATCCGACCGCTGCCGGACAAGTGGTCGGGTCTCGAGGACGTCGAAGTGCGTTTGCGCCAGCGCTACCTCGAGATGCTCATGGACCCGTCGGTGCGCGCGCTCTTCCGTAAGAAAACGATATTTTGGCAGACCTTCCGGGACATTTTGAAACGGGAAGGTTTTTTGGAGGTGGAGATGCCGGTCCTTGAAGCCGTGCCGGGCGGGGCGGAGGCGGAGCCGTTCATTACGCATCACAAGGCGCTCGACACCGATTTTTATCTGCGCATCTCGCTCGAACTGCCCTTGAAGAAGATGCTCGTCGCCGGCTATGAGAAGGTTTTTGAGATCGGTCGGATTTTCCGGAACGAAGGTATCGACAAGGACCATCTTCAGGACTATACGCAGGTGGAGTTCTATTGGGCTTACAGCGATTATGAGGAGCTGATGAAGTTCATCGAGAAGGCCTACAAGGAGATAATCAAAAAAACGACCGGCGGCCTCACGACGACCTACGAAGGCAAAAAAATAAACTGGAGCAAGAAGTGGAAGAAAGTTGATTACGTCTCAGCTTTCGAGAAAGCCAACAAGATGGACCCGTGCGCCGCTTCGCGCGACGAGCTTTTTGCCAAAGCGAAGGCCTTGAATCTGAAACCGGAACCGAACATGGGGAAGGGCCGGCTGATCGACCTTATCTTTAAGAAGACGGTTCGCTCCCAGCTTCAGGAGCCATGTTTCTTAATAGACCCGCCCGTCGAGATAGAGCCGCTCGCGAAACGGAAACCGAAAGACCCGCGCCGGGTGGAGCGTTTCCAGATAGTGGCAGCCGGGACAGAATTGGGCAAGGGTTTCTCGGAACTGAATGACCCGGCCGACCAGCGCGGCCGATTCGAGGAGCAAATGCGCCTGCGCCAGGCCGGCGATGTTGAGGCCCAGCAAATGGATGAGGATTACGTGGAGGCCTTGGAATACGGCATGCCGCCGGCCGCCGGCTTCGGTATCTCAGAGCGTCTTTTCGCCGTTCTTATGGACAAGCCGGTCCGCGAGACGGTCATTTTCCCATTGATGCGGAAGAAATGAAAAAGGTAATGGCCTTCGGAGTTTTCGACCGGTTGCACGAAGGGCACCGGCATTTTTTACGGAACGCGAAGCGCGAAGGGGACTGGCTCATCGCGGTGGTGACACCGGACCATATTGTTCACGATTTGAAAGGCCATCTGCCGGAAGAGCACGAAGGCGACCGGATGGAGCACTTGCGGCACGAGGACTTGGCGGACGATATTGTCCTCGGCGACCCGGAGCACGACGGTTCGTGGCCGATCGTACGCCGACACCGGCCACATGTCATTGCTTTGGGCTATGATCAGGAAGAAATGCGCCGAGAGCTCGAGGATTTTATCGGGAGTTTGAGTTGGCCGCTCGAATTACGCGTCCTGCCGCCCCACGAACCAGAGAAGCATCATTCGAGCATCCACCGGGCGCTTCGGGAAAAGAAATAACCCCGCCGACGGCGGGGTTATTTCTTTTTGCGGCTCTATTGTAGTTTCTTGGCTTTCTCGACGATGATCTTCTTCTCGCCGTTCTTCAAGGAGAGGTGGCCCTGGATGAGGACGACATTGTTCTCTTCCCAGCAGTCGGCAGTTTCCTGAAGCGTGCTATTGAAAACGATGACCTCGACGGATTGGTCCGACTGGTCCTCAATGGTCGCAAAGACCATCGGCTGATTGTTCTTGGCGACGATCTTTTTGACCTGGCTCACGCAGCCGGCGATGCGGAACGGCGTCCGCTCGCCTTTTATCTTTTCCAGAACCTCGGCGATGGGCTTGGCCTGGGCTTTCGCGATGCGCTCTTTGTGGTTGTTCAAAGGATGATCAGAAAGATAGAAGCCGAGGAGCTCTTTTTCCCATTGAAGACGCATGGCCGGCGTGGCCGGTTCTTTGGCGGGCTTGAGCTTCAGAGTGAGAGCGGGCAGAGCGGCGCCGAAGAGAGAAGGCCCGCCGCTCCCGGTTTTCTTCAGGGCCTGACTGAACTTTAGGATGTCGTCCATGTTCTCGAGGATGGTGTTCCGTTCCATGCCGAGCGAATCGAAGACACCGGCCTTGGTGAGCGATTCGAGAGATTTTTTGTTCAGGTCCTTGTGTTGAATGCGCATTAGGATGTCCGGGAAATCCTTGTAGGGGCCGCGCAGTGCGCGCTCTTCGATGATGACGCGCGTTATCTCTTCGCCGACGTTTTTGATGGCCGAGAGGCCGAAGCGGATGTTCTTTTCGTCCGGCGTGAAGTTCACGAAGCTCGTGTTCACGTCCGGCGGCAGGACGTTGATGTGGTTCTGTTTGGCTTCATTGATGAGGAAGGAAATACGTTCAACGTCGCCGGAGTCGGCGTTCATGAGGGCCGTCATGAACTCGACCGGATAGTTCGCCTTCAAATAGGCGGTGCGGTAGCCGATCAGGGCATAGCAGGCGGCGTGCGATTTGTTGAAGCCGTAGCGGGCGAAGGGCGGGAAGAGCTCCCAGATGGCCTTGGCGGTCTTCTGGTCGATGCCGTTCTTTATCATGCCTTTCACGAGCTTTTCCTTTTGTTCGTCGAGGAGCTCTTTTATCTTCTTGCCGATGGCTTTTCGGAGCGTGTCGGCTTCGGGGAGCGTGTAACCGCCGAGGTCGCGGGCGATGCGCATCATCTGCTCCTGGTAGACGCCGATGCCGTAGGTGTTTTTCAAAATCGGTTCGAGCTTCGGATGGAGATAGGTGATTTTTTCCTCGCCGTGCTTGCGCTTGATGTATGACGGGATCAGTTC
>DATJQA010000010.1:0-5916 GCA_035506115.1 Minisyncoccota bacterium
ATATGTCAATTCCATTGGAGAAATAAAAATGCCCTGAACGAGGGCGTTATTAAAAACATCCGTTTCGACGAAAGTCGCCTACTTCTTCAAATATCGACCGATCTCCGAGACCACTTCGTCAAGCCGGTGATCCGCTTTCACATAATAAGCGACGGCGCCTAATTCTCGATAGACAGCCTCTTTCTCCGGGCTAGCCGTATTGGAAACGACAAAGACCGGTATCGATTTCCAGGTTTGATCCGCTTTAAGCTTCTCCATAACGTCGATACCGCTCTCTTTCCCCAAAAGGTAGTGATCGAGCCAGACGGCGTCGACCGGTCCTACCGACCGAAGAGCCGCGTAGGTCTCTTCGCCAGAGCGCGCCAAGATGACAACGTAACCGTTCTTCTCGAGCTTTGTCTTTATAGCGTTAAAAAGGACCGTATCATCCTCTACAACCAATATTTTATTCGCGGTTTCGGCCATATTAAAAGTATAAACCTATACCAAGCTTTTTGCACCAGCCCGCTTCGTCATGCCTTCGATCGGCAAAAGAACGGAGAAGGTCGTCCCTCGGCCCTCTTCCGACTCGAACCAGATGACCCCGCCCACCTGGGTAAGAATGTTCTTCACAATATACAAACCCAGGCCCGTTCCGTCTGGGTCATGCTCCTTAGCGTTATCGGCCCGATATAGCTTCCCGAAAATGCCGTTCTGCTGGTCCTTCGGGATACCAAAGCCGTTGTCCGTAACGCTCAGGAAAAGACTGCGCCGATGCAAACGGTTCCGGTCCGGATCATTATCAACAGCAATGCTCAGAACGATCTTCCCGCCCACGTCCGTATACTTGACCGCATTGGACAGCAAGTTCTGAACAATTATCCGGAAAAGTTTCGGATCGGCATCCAAGATGGGTGTGTCCTTGGCGAAACGCTCCACTACCTCGAGTTTTTTCTCCGATATCTGAGGCGCAAAATCCTTCAGGACGCTCCGCGCCAGATCGATAACGTTCATCGGCTCCGGCTCCACGATGAATGTGCCGAGCTCAAGACGAGAGATGTTAAGAAGTGTATTGACCAACTTAACCATCCGTTGGCTGCCCCGGTATATCTCTTCCAGATATTTTTTCTGCTCCTCTCCGACCGGACCAGCATCGCCGTCCAAAAGCATTTCTGTGTACCAGTTGATGGTCGAGAGCGGCGTCCGGAGCTGATGCGAGGCCAGAGACACGAATTCGGTCTTGGCCTTATCGACCTCCTTCTCCCGGGTCACGTCGCGAAATACCACGATAGTTCCCGTTCGCTCGAGACCGACCACGATCGGCGAAGCCGCAAAAACGACCGGAAAATTGCCGTGGTCCCGCCGGACACAATAGAATTCGTTCGCTAAAGAAGAAGCGGCGGCTTTGCCGGTCAAGATAGCATAAGTGACGGGCAGCTTCTCGGACGGGACAGTTGTCCCGCTCGAATCAACGACCGAGATGACCTCCGTCCAGGGCCGACCCGCCACATCCCCGAAATCCAAGCCTAAAAGGTCGGTGAAAGAACGATTGATGAGCGATATCCGCCCGCGCCGGTCGACCACGAACATGCCGTCCGAAATGGCCATCAGGACAGCTTCGTCCGCATTCACCTGTCGGACGATGAGCCGATCGCCGATGAACCAAGCAAGGGCCAGAGCCACTATGGCCAAAGCGCTAAGAACAATAAGGTTCTGATTGAGGTTTATCTGGACCTCCGCTAACAGTTCGTCTCGAGGCGTCCCAATGGCCAAATAGGCGCCACCGCCGAAATTTGAGCCGATCTGCCGGAAAACAAAATCGCGCATGACATCGTCCGCGCCCGCCGCCTCTACGGTATCATCGGAGGACGTAGCGGCGAGGATGGTCTGAACGAGCGGCGTATAGCGCATCGGCATGCCGACCCATTGCTGAAAACCAGGCCGCCGGACAAGGATCCGTCCGTTCCGGTCGAACATGATGAGCTCCGAACCGCGACTAAGCGCCAGCTGAGAGACCACTTGGCTGAGATTCGCCAAGTTCAGCTCTATGAAAATAACCGACCGAAGGGCACCTTTGCTCGTCATGACTGGATAGCCCAAGGTCAAGGTCGCCAAGCCGGTCAGCTGACTTGCCCGATAGTCGCCTAAACTCAGGGCCCGGTTCGAGATCGCGCTCGTAAAGAACGGCTCCTTCGAAACGTCCACTCCTTCCTTCCCAGCCTGGGCGGCACAAACAACATGCCCGTTATTATCAGCCAGTCCAATATTGGCATAGAAAGGATACTGGGAAAGGAGTTCAGCAAAGAACGGACCGCACTGGTTCGCCAAGCCCTCCTTGACCTCCGTTGTTCGAGCGAGTGCCACCATCAAGCCCTCTGTGCTTTCGACCACTCGGTCCACATTGTCGGTGGCCGAACGGACAAGAACACGCGTGCTGTCCTGGGATTCTTTGATAACCTGATTTTCTGCCGTCAAGACGTTCGAAAGAATGAAGCCGAGGGCCGGCACGATGGCCACGACCACGATGACCATGAGGCGAAGCCGAATAGCCGGGAAGATGCGCCGGCGATGAGCGCCCGCCTCGCCGGGGCGCTCGAATGGGTTCGGGGTTTTCCACCAGGGCATATTAGGGCGTCATTGAGTAACGCTTATTGTGAGGCCGCGCTCGGCGAGCGGAGCGCAAACAGTGATGCGGCCGTTCGCGTTCCGGCCCACTCGATAACCGGCGCCGTTCGAAGAAGCGTTGACGATGAGCGGATCAATGGGCATAAGAACGATGTACTTTTGGTTGGCCGTCAGGACCGAGAGGTCGACATAGCCGACGCAAGCGGCGCCGGCCGAGCGGCAAACCTCGTTACCGACGGCGGTGGCGCAATCTGAAATGCTTGGGATGACCGACGGGAACGTCCCGTTCGAATCGACGGCGTACTGAGCAATGGCGTTAAGAAGCACCCGGACATCGCTCATTCGCTGGGCGTTCCGGGCATCCGCGAACTGCTTCGCCGGGTTAATGGCGACAATGATAAGGGACGCCAAGATAGCAATGACCGCCATGACGACCAGAAGCTCGATGAGCGTAAAGCCGCGGCGCCAATAGATGGAAAAGAAGCGGGACATAAGCCTTAATGCTTTGATTATATCACGCTGCAGCTGTCAGAACGCCGCCACTTCCGACCAAGCGCCGATCGTAAGGCGCGGCGTGACCGACGTCACTGAAACGCTCACGCGCCGGACGAAACCGTTCTTATTCCCGACCGCCTGAATGGTTCGCGAGTTACCGGCGCGGCTGATCGCGTAAGTACACGTCCCGCCGCCGGTCGAGAGCGACCCCGAGCCGACAAAGGAGGTATTATCGTGAAGCTGCTGAAGCGCCTCTTCGGCGCAAGCGTCGCCCAGAAAACGCGCCTGGGTCGCATCCTGAAAACTCGCCGCTGTCCGGCTGGCAGTGAGACCGAAAGAAAGAAGAGAAAGGGTCAGGCTCAAAGCCGCTCCCCCGATGACGATAAGACCTAAAAGGGTTATGTAGCCGCGCCGGGATGATATTCTTTCTTTCATTGTCTTTTAGGGACGCAAGGCCGCCGTGCCCAGGAACGTCCGACTGTATTCATATTCATTGCGCCTGCTCGGATTCACCGAGGCGAGCGTCAGCTCGAAACGGAGAACAGCCGCCGTGCCGGCTGGAGCAACGTTCGTAACAAGGAAATGCGTGACCTGAACGCGCGGCACGGTGAGCGGCACGGGTACACCGGCTTGGCCCTCCCGGACGCGGAGAACGCCGTTCACCACATCGAACACGGTCGGGTTGCGATTCGTATCGGCCATTCGTAAAGTGAGCGTGCTCGCCGAGCGGCCCCGCGCGAGACCGGTGACGCCGGTCGCCGAACGCACGGCTTGGAGCATCGGCGTAAGGGCCGCGGCCCCGCCGTCTTCGACCTCCAGAACGGTCTGGTTCTTAAAACCGGCGGTCTGGACGGAAAAATAGAAAGCCGTTATCGCCCCCAACAAGATGGCCCCTATGCCTATATAGAGAACGACCTCCATCAAAGAAAATCCTGAAAGATGCGCGTGTTTCATGTGATCATCTTGTACGAACGCGCCAATTTGTCAGTTCCGACGTCAGTGTTACAGAGCGATCGTAACCCGGCCGTTCCGACCAGCCGACCGAGACCGTCACCTGGCGCCGACCCGCTGAAAGCGTCGTGATTGTCAGGCGACGCGTGAAGGCGTCGATCGTCTCCGGCGCGCCGGCCAAATGCCAAATGCCACCGACAAGCGCCAGCCCGTAGGTGCCGTCCGGGAGATTGGAAAAATTCTGGTTACGCAGGGTCCGGGCTGCTTCCAGGCCTTCTTCGGCAAGAAAGACCGCCCTTGTTCGAAACCCGGCCGCACTCGCGGACGCACGGCCCGCGGCGTAACCGCCCGCGAGAGCCGTCACCAAAAAACCGAAAACGGCGATGGTCAGGATCGCTTCGATAAGAGAGAAGCCGCGCCGATCAGTAGATGACGATACCTTTTGCATTGACGGTTACCTGTCGACTGCCCTGGTCGATATTAGATGAAATGATGACGGCGCCCGTCGACCGCGGCGCACCGGTAAAGTTATCGAAAACGACATCCAAAAGACCGCGAATGGTGACCGATACGGGCAATTCCATCGTTTCATCCATGGTCCAATCCCGCTGTGCAAAAGAATTGCCTTCGAAGACAGTGAGCTTACCAGCAGCGATGTCCACGCCCCACGGCCCGTCGTGAGCGCCGCCGCGCGCGAGGAGCGCCGCCCGGCGCAAGGCCAGGACCGTGGTCTCGGCCGCCTGGTCGAGATCCGTTCTGGTCGTCACGCTTTGATAGACCGGATAGGCCGCCGCGAAGAGGATGCTGAAAAGCCCGAGCGCAAGCAGAAGCTCGAGGAGCGTGAAGCCGCGCCGGCTATTCCCCGCCTTGATCCGTGCTGGTCTGAACTTGGGCATTTTGTTTGCTGACCCAACCGGTCCGACCATCGTCAAGCTTTACGCCGTACCACTCCGCCTGTTCGTCGGCGTACGGATAAACGGCGCCGGCGGGAGCTTTCATGATGACCTCGCCTTTCGGGTCGGGCAGCGCTCGAACGTTAAGGGTCGTCCCCTGCTCGCCTGGCAGAACAAGGACCGTGGATGAGACCGCGGGCGCCGGCACGAGCGGCAACGGGGCGCTCGGTTCGACCGAGGAAACGATCGGCGTCGCTTTAGTTTCCTCATCATTAAGCCCGCCGATGACGCTGTAGATGGGCATGATAACGGAGAGGGCGGCGATCAAGACGCCGACCCAGACCACGATAAGCAAGACCGGCTCCAAGATGGCCGCCAAGTTCTTGGCCATCGAGTCCGTCTTTTCTTCGTAGGCCCGGCCGATGCGCCCGAAGACCTCGACAAGCGCTCCGGACCGTTCGGCCGTTACGATCATTTGCTGGATAGGAGACGGAATGAAAGCGGTCGAGGTCGGATAAGAAGCGAAGCTCTTGGCGAAAGAATTCCCTTCTTCCACGCGTTTTTTCAAATGTTGATACAAGCGGCGATAATCAGAGAAACCCGTCGCCTCCGCCGCTGCCGAAAGAGCGGCCGGTGGCGAAATACCGATCTTGAGCATTGCTGACATCAAATAACCGAACCGACCGAGCTCCGCATCCTGGATGAGCGCTCGGATACCCGGCAATCGGAAGAGGAGCTCTTGTCCTAAATAACTCGTCCGAGGCGAAATGAAAAGAACGTAAACGAACGCGGTGATCGTCAAAATGAAGAGCGGCACGGCGATAAATCCGTAAGCACCGAGGAATTCTCCGAGCGCGACCAAAAGCCGAGTGATAAGCGGCAGCTCGAGCCGGAGCTGGGTCGCGACGAGCGCGATCTTCGGCAGGACCAGCCAAGCCATGCCTATCCCGAGCGCGATGGTCGCCGAAAGAAC
>DATJQA010000011.1:0-10251 GCA_035506115.1 Minisyncoccota bacterium
AGCCATTTCCCAGGCCATCAAGGACGCGAACAGCTTCCTGAACATGGTGAACGATGCTTTGACGAACGCGACCGGCGTCCGTATCCCGGCCATTCTTGCGACCCATCAGAGCAGCTTGCAGAATTACGCCGGTACGACGAACTCGCATTTGAGCGATATCTTGAACATCGATAACAGCATTCAGAACGACAAAGATACCATCACGTCTTCCGACGGGACCATCACGGCGAGCCAGCAGTCGCTCGCCAAGCTTCAGGCCGGTCCCGATCCGCTCGATGTCCAGTCCCAACAGTTGGCCATCCAAAAAAGCCTGAATGCGCTCCGGGACGCGCAGGATAATTTCGCGGACTACACGGTGCGCGCGCCGTTCGATGGGGTTCTCGCAGCCTTGAATGCGAATGTCGGCGACTTGCTCTCGAACGGGTTCGTCGCGGCCACGGTCATCTCGAAACAGCAGATGGCGAACCTGACGTTGAACGAGGTCGATATCGCGAATGTCAAGCTGGGCGAAAAGGCAACCCTGACCTTCGATGCGGTGCCCGATCTTACGCTCACGGGAACGGTGGTCCAGATGGATACGATCGGGACCGTCTCACAGGGTGTTGTTTCTTATGGTGTCCAAATTGCGCTTGACGCAGGCGATCCGGCTATTAAGCCGGGCATGACCGTGACCGCCAGCATTATCACGACTGCTCATCCGGACGTGCTCTTGGTCCCGAATTCGGCGGTGAAAACCCAGGGTTCGTCTTCGTACGTGGAAATGCTGGATGGCGTGACCGCGAGCGCCACCGGGAATGGAACACAGACCGTGACGACCTCAGCGACGCCGCGGCGCCAGATGGTCCAAGTGGGGCTCTCGAATGACACCATGACCGAGATCACGAGCGGGCTCAAGGCGGGCGATCTGGTCATTACGAAAACCTCAAATGGCGCGAAGACGACAACTGCCACTTCGGTGTCGACCGGCGGTTTCCGGATCCCGGGCATCACCGGCGGTGGTCCGCGGGGCGGTTAACGATCCATGATCGAGTGCGACAATATTACGAAGACCTATACGATGGGGGATACGGCGACGACGGTCTTGAAGGGTATTACCTTCAAGATCGATGCCGGCGAGTTCGTGGCTATCATGGGGCCGTCTGGTTCGGGAAAGTCAACGCTAATGCATATTTTGGGCGCGCTCGATACGCCTACCTCGGGAACGTACAAACTGGATGGTCACGACGTCTCGAAGCTTTCCGATGATGCGTTGGCCGATATCCGGCGGAACAAGATCGGCTTTGTGTTCCAATCCTTTAACCTATTGTCTCGAGCGACCGTTCTGCGGAACGTGATGCTCCCGCTCGTCTACGCCGGTGTTCCGAACGCCGATCGAGTCGAGCTGGCGCACAACGCACTCCTGGCGGCAGGCCTGCCGGAGGACCGCTGGGACCATCATTCGAACCAGCTCTCCGGCGGTCAGATGCAGCGCGTGGCCATTGCGCGGGCGCTCGTGAACGACCCGAGCATCATTCTGGCCGACGAGCCGACTGGGAATCTTGATACCAAGACCGGCGATATTGTTCTGGGCACGTTCCAGGAGCTGAACGTCAAACATCAGCACACCATCGTGCTCATCACGCACGAGCTTTCGGTCGCCGAACACGCCGATCGCATCATCCACATCCAGGACGGTTCTATCCTTGAAGATAAAAAGAACACCCATCGACGCCTGGTCGACCACCACGCTCTATGACCATATCCGATCTTTTCCAAGAGACATATTCGTCGCTCACTGTAAATAAGGTGCGGACCGGCCTTACTATGCTCGGTATCGTTATCGGTATCGGGTCGGTCATCGCGATGGTCTCTATCGGCCAAGGCGCACAGGGTTCCATTCAAACGAGCATCCAATCCATCGGTTCGAACCTCATTCTTGTCATGCCCGGTTTCCAGCGTGGCCCGGGCTCGCAAGTGAGTGCGGGCCGGGGTTCAGCTACCTCGCTGACCCAGGCCGATGCCGATGCCATCATTGCGCAGGTGACCGCGGCTTCGGCCGTCGCGCCGGAAATATCACGGCGCTACCAGGTCACGGCCCGGGGGACGAACACGAACACGTCGGTCGTTGGAACGGTCGCGGCTTATCCGTCTGTTCGGAACGTTGAGATCGACACGGGGTCATTCATTACCACCGAGAACGTCAACAGCTTGGCGCGCGTGGCGGTTCTGGGCCCGACGACCCGGGACGATCTTTTCGGAAGCAGTACCGATGCGATTGGTCAGACCATTCGCATCAAGGGCGTTGATTTCAAGATAATCGGCATCACAAAAGCCAAGGGCGGGAGCGGTTTTGGCAGTCAGGACGACATGGTTTTCGTGCCGCTTTCGACCGCGCAGCGGTTCTTGGCGGGGGATACGTACGTTACGACCATTAGCATTCAGGCGCAAGATCAGGGTTCGATGGCAGACGTCCAGACGCAGGTTACCAACCTCCTGACGGACAGACACCATATCTCGAATCCTACGCTGGCCGACTTCCAGGTCATGAACCAGTCGGACATCGTCTCCGCGGCTTCATCTGTGACGAACATTTTCACCATCCTCCTCTCTGCCATTGCCAGCATCTCCCTCGTCGTGGGCGGTATCGGCATCATGAACATGATGCTTACGACGGTCACCGAGCGGACGCGCGAGATCGGCCTTCGGAAAGCCATCGGGGCGAAGCGGGGCGATATCAGTATCCAGTTCTTGGCCGAGTCCGTGATGCTCACGTTCGGCGGCGGCGTGGCTGGCGTGGCCTTCGGGTGGCTCTTGGCGTTCCTCGTGTCGCATTTCGCGGGCATCGCCACGTCGGTCTCGTTCATGTCCGTCCTCCTCGCCTTCGGTGTTTCGGCCGGCATCGGCATCGTCTTCGGCTATTACCCGGCGCGTCGGGCCGCGGGGCTGAACCCGATCGAGGCATTGCGGTACGAATAAATAACAAGGTCAAAAAAATAATAAAAATAAAACAATGAAGAAAAAACTTCCGATGCAGTTCGCGGGTGTGGCGGTGGTGGCGTTGCTGGTCGGTTTCTATGGGGGAATGCAGTATGGGCAGGGGCTGAGCAATAGCGCCGCTAATTCCTCCGGCGCGGGACGCTTTGGGAACGGCCAGTACGGCGGTCAGGCGTCGAGCACGGGCCGGCGGGGCGGACCGGGCGGTGGTGGGCTCGTGACCGGCAGCATCATCTCAATGGATAGCTCAAGCATCACCGTGCAAATGCAGACGGGCGGTTCGAAGATCGTGCTCTATTCGCCGTCGACCCAGATCGGGAAGTTCGTGACGAGCTCCGATCTGAGCGGTCTTTCGGTTGGCGCGCGCGTGATGGTCCAGGGTTCGACGAACTCGGACGGGAGCGTCACGGCCCAGATGATCCAGATCCGGCCCGCGGATATGCCGCGCCCGAACTCGACCTCGACACCGCCGGGTGCGCCGGGACAGTAAAGGAAAATAATGTTCGCGTGAGGAACCGCGCCCTCGTCCCGTTCGGACGAGGGCGCGGTTGTTCTTTTCAGGATGGTATCATTATCTTCATATGTCCCTAGGGCTTATCATCCCCGCTTTTGTCGCTGGCCTCCTCACGTTCCTCGCGCCGTGCACTCTGCCGCTCGTGCCGGGGTATCTCGGTTTCATCGGCGGTGTTTCGCAAAAGGACCTGAACGACCCGCAGAGGCTTGAGCGTCTCCGTCCGAAGATACTCTTGAACGGCTTGTTCTACACATTTGGCTTCAGCGCCGTCTTCGTTATTTTCGGAAGCCTCTTCGGCTTGACCGGCGCAGCCCTCGGCGAGTACCGGCCTTGGCTCACGAAGCTCGGCGGCGCCTTCGTTGTCTTTTTCGGACTCTTTATGATGGATTTTTTCACGCTGCCGGGCTTCCGTCTTCTGCAGATCGAACGGCGCCTGCGCTTCCGCGGCGCCTCCCTTCATCCGGGGAATCCTTTGAGCTCTTTCGTCTTCGGCGCCGCTTTCGCGTTCGGTTGGACGCCGTGCGTCGGACCCATCCTTGGTTCGGTCCTGACGCTTGCCGCCTCCTCGGCTACGGCGGCGCAGGGCGCGTTCCTCCTCCTTGTTTTTTCCCTCGGTCTCGCCGCGCCGTTCTTGGTCCTGGCCTACTTCATCAGCCACACCGCCCGCTGGCTTGCGCACGTCTTTCCATACATTCGCTTCGTTTCCTTCGTTGGCGGCGCTTTCTTGGTCTTTCTCGGTGTCTTGCTCTTGACCGACCAGATGGGCGTCTGGAACGCATTCTTCTTCAGGGCTTTTCACGGTATCGATTACGATCTTTTGATGGACCATCTTTAAGATGTGTCGCTTGATATAATAAAGGCAATGACAAAGACACTCGCGCTCCTCGGGGTCGCGCTCGTTCTGTCGGGTTGTTGCGCGGCGGCACCTATTGCTTTAGCGGCGGTGAAGACGAAAACGGCGACCGCGACGACCACGCCAAGCTCAACGGCGACCACGACCATCGAAGTCCCGTCCTGGTTCGGTCAGGCCTGGACGTGGGTGGCCAAAAAGAGCGGGGGGCGCTGGGAGCAGCTCAAGGGCCTCGGTGACTGGCTGATGGTCAAAGGTCAGTCATTGCTTGACCAGCAGGACGCCATCCGGGCGATAGCTGTTGAGCGTTTCGGGGAATTCCAGAGTTGGCTCGTGAATTTCTTAGGGTGGGGAAAGCCGGAGCTCCCAAAAACACCGGCGGAATAGTTTTACAAGTTCGGAGTTTCGTTCTAGATTGGCGGTAACGCCCGGGTGGCGAAATCGGTAGACGCAAGGGACTTAAAATCCCTCGAGGGTCAAACCTCATGCCAGTTCGATTCTGGCCCCGGGCACCGAGAGCATTGGCATTGCTAATTCTTTTTCCCCGACTATACTGGAGCCAGGCATTTTACTTTTCGGATAACAGAACAAGAAAGAGGAAGGAGGCCGGCCTTGCCGAGCCACGTCGTGAAGTTCAAGCTGCTCGATCCCCGGGCCCGGCCGCCGCGCCGGGCTTCGAACGGCGCCGTCGGTTTCGACGCCCGCGCCCTCTACGTCATCGATCCGGACACGCGCCAGATCGTGAGCGAGCTGCCGGCGGACATCCCGCCCGGCGGCAAGCTTCTCATCGGAACGGGCGTGGCTATGGCCATCCCGTATCCCGTCGATTGCCAAGTGCGGCCGCGTTCCGGCCTCGCCACGAAGCACGACATCGAGCTTTCCAACTCGCCGGGCACCGTCGACCCCGACTACCGCGGCGACATCGGCATCGTCCTGCGGAACCGGGGCGCGAAGCCCTTCACCGTGACGCCGGGCATGCGCGTCGCTCAGCTCGTCTTCACGACCGTGCTCATCCCGGCTTTCGAAAAAGTCGAAGAGTTGCCGCCCAGCCTGCGCGACACCGGCGGTTTCGGCTCGACCGGCCTCGGCGAGATCGCCGAAGGCGACGAGGCCTCGCGGAACGCGGAGCGGCGAATGGACCTCTACTACCTCAAGCTCGCCGAGGCGACCGCCGAGCTCTCGGACTGCCTCCGCGGCGCCGAGCGGCGGCCGGACGGCACCTACGCGCGGGACGCCGAGGGCCGCTACGCCGGCGCCACCCGGCGTATCGGGGCGCTCATCGTGAAGGAGGGGAACATCGTCGCCACGGGCTACAACACCCGGACGCCGGAGTGCAACGAGCGCGAGGGTTGCATCCGCGAACGTCTCGGTATCGCGAGCGGGACGCGCCTCGAGGCCGGTTGCATGCATGCGGAGTCGCGGGTCTTCCAGAACCACGCCCGCACCGGCGGCGTTTCCCTCGAAGGCGCCACGCTCTACATCACGACCGAGCCCTGCCTCATGTGCGTGAAGGCTCACATCATCGGCTCGGGCATCTCCACGGTCGTCGTGCCGAAGAGCGGGAGCGGCTACAAGACGAACGGCGTCGCGGAGCTCGTCGAAGCCGGCATCGAGGTCCGGTTCGTCAAGAAGTAGAACGTTCTGTCGTCCAGATGAAAAGAACGGGCGCTACGCCATCGGCGAGTGCCCGTTCAGTTTTTTAGGGGACCATTGACATGGGACGCGCTCGTTTGTAGGGTTCGGGGTAGCGGGAACACTCTCGTTCCCACTTGAGCGGAGGGAGCGATGGAGGCAAGAGATCTGATGGAGTTGAGGGACCATCTGTTCGAGATGGCCCCGTTCATGGACCCGGGGGCGCTCGAGGTCATGCGGCGCGTGTCCGCGGTCGTCCGTCAGGCGGCAGACCAGAGAGTCGAGGTCGCCATGATGCCGCCGGAGCTCGTCGTGTTGGTGAGCGCCAAGAGGCCAACCACCGAGGAGGAGGCGAAGCGGTACGATGCAGCCATCGAGGCTTGCCGGGCGGAGCGCGGCATCTTCATTCCCGAGCTGAGCTCGGAGGACGGCCTCCACATGGTCTACCTCTTCAAAGCCTAGCTGCCCGTCTGGCAGCGGAAGAACGGGCATCTCGCTCATGAGCGAGATGCCCGGTTCGTTTTTTTAGGGGCGGGGGAGGGGAAGGCAACCATTGGTTCGGAGCCAAATTGACATCGCTAGCTGATAGTTAGATTATGAAGATATGAAACTAGTTCAACGGTGTCCTTTAAATTGGAACGCTATTCATACATTCGAATTGCAAGGCGATAAGGTCGCAATAACCTGGAAATCGTGGCTCAGCGAAGGAGCACGGCAAATTTTCTTGAAGGATTTTAGCCCTACAGCTGCTTCTTATAAGGGTGGGAATGGCGCTTTCCAGAATTTTGCTTGGTTTTTCTTTTTCCTCTGGGTAATCAGCTCTCTACTATATAAAATTTGGTATCCTTTGTTCTATCTTGGTAACTTTGTTTCTGCGCCACTAATACTGCTATCTTTGCTCGCTTACTTTTTCAAGAAGGACAGTTTCACAATGTTCCAAAATAAGAACGGTGATAATGTGCTTTGGATTAGAATGGATGCCGACCCCGCCGTAGCGAAATTTATTGAAGAACTAAAAAAACGAATCGAGAGCGATTCTTAGCCCGTGGCTTTCTTCACGAGCGCGACGATCCGGTTCTCTTCGGCGGGGGAGAGCTTCGTAATGGCTACATTGTTGGGTTGTCGATCCGTTGTGCTACAATCAGCTTGAACGTGGAAAACACAGTATCAATTAATGGTGGAGCGAGCGAGGCGGTGCCAGCTGCGCCGTCGACCCTGAGTCCGCAGTGGCTTGGAATTAAATTCTTTTTCATTGACTTTGGTATCTTTGTGGTCTTAGCATCCCCGGTGTTGATCATGGGCGTTCTGGGGGTGCAATCGGAAAATGTTTCTAGCATTAGCAGTGATGTCATGCTCGTGGTTGCGGCGATCTCGGGCGTCTATGTTTCGTATCTTCTATATCAGACCTGCGCTGATGTCACCGCCCTCATCGCGCTTATTCTAGCGTCGCTGGTCTTTTATACAGCGACAACGTTCCAGAACGCGGTCGGTCGATCGGGCGACCCCGTAGATTTTCTGTTGAACCAAGCCAGGAGTATTGTTGCCTATGTTTTGGGTTGGTATCTCGCTCGGACAACGCCACTTCAGCTTTATCGTTTGCGCGCGCCGTGGCTTAAGACGCTTTTCATCATCGGCGTTTTTCTGGGGGCTATCCTCCTCATTGCCGCGCTCGGAAAAACATTCACACAATAAAATGAAAAAATATATTGTCGTTATTATTCTGGTAGTGGCGCTTGTGTCGTTAGTCGTGACGATCATCGTGCGGTCGAACAATAATAAGACATCTTCCGATAATGTTGGCGCGTCATCAAACGATAATTGCAATGTCGCAGCCGTTTCTATTTCTGGGTTCCTTAACACCGAGTCAGCGGGAAGCGGCAATAGTTCATTGCAAGTTGCGGACGCTATTCGACGGATAGACCCGAAGGATAAAAAAGCATTGCTCGTTTACATGGATTCCCCTGGTGGCATGCCGGCGGCGGCAGAGGAGGTTAGCGATGCCTTGAACGAAGTTAACCTTCCTAAGGTGACATTTGTGCGTGGTGCGGCACTATCCAGCGCTTATTGGATCGCAGCGTCGACAGGTCACATCGTGGCCCTGGGGGCCTCGACGATCGGCAGCATCGGTATCACCAGTTCGTACCTGGATGAAGTAGGACTCAATCAAATGAGAGGTTATGTCTATCACGAGATCACAACAGGACCTTATAAGGATGCGGGTCGAGTGGATAAGCCCCTAACCGCCGAAGATAAAAAATATATTCAAGATACAACCGACAAAATGTTCCAAGTATTTCTGAAGGCGCTCAAGACATACCGAGATTTTTCAGACGATCAATTAAAGGCTTTTTCTGACGGGAAGTACTATCTTGCCGATGATGCCCTCAAATTGGGGCTGATCGACCAAATCGGAGGTTTTGGTGATGTGAAAGCATATCTTGCTGAGAAAACTAATACATCTGTTGGCGACCTGTTAATCTGCCAGCCGGTGATGGCTGGAGACAGTGGATCTTCGGTCGGAGATAAGTCATCTCAATAAGAATGGCTTTGTAGCCAGCCTTCTGCGCAGAGTGTCATGGCTTAGCCCACCGCTTTCTTCACGAGCGCGGCGAGCTTCTTTTCTTCGGCGGGTGTCAGTTTCGTGACCGCGAAGATGACCGGCCACATGTGCCCCTCGTCCAAGTTTGCCGCATGCTGGAAGCCGAACGTCCCATATCTCGTTTTGAACTTTCCCGCGCATTGGTAGAAGCAGACGATTTGGCCGTCCTTATTGGCATACGCGGGCATGCCGTACCAGGTCTTTGGCCAGAGCGACGGCGCGTTGGCTTTAACGATGGCGTGGAGCCGCGTGCCGATGGCGCGGTCCGCCGGCGACATCTTAGAGAGGACCGCGAGCACGGCGCGTTCGCCTTCCGCCCGACTCTTCTCCGCGAGGAGCTCCTGGGCGCGCGCCCGCATCGCGCTTTTTTCCTCGTCTGTGAATCCCTGGGGTTTCGTGCCGGCGCCGCCGGCGCTATTTGTTTTTTTCATAAGATGCTAAATATAGCACATTCCCACTCTTTCATCAGCGCGAGAAAGAGCCCTAGAAAACGAACGGGATAAGGCGCTTCACGCGCTTCGCATAGGCCGGATAGGTGTTCGGGAAAAGTTTGGTCATCAGGTCTTCTTCGGCGCGAATGCGTATCCAGAAACTCCAGAAAGCGCAAAGACAGCCGACGAGCGCAAAGATGGAACCGGTGACGAGCGCCGAGCCGAAGAGCATCAGGAGAAGGGCGGTGTAGATGGGATTCCGGATAAAAGTGTACGGGCCGTGCGTGATAAGTTCATGTCCTTCTTTGATATCCATTCCGCTGCTCCAGTTGCGACCGAGCGTGACGCGCGCCCAGATAGCGAGTAGTAATCCGCCGAGCGTCGTAAGAAAACCGAGCCAGACCACGCCGCCGGGGTGAGAGAAGAACGGCCAGGGTAGGCGCCGATGGTTGAAGCTGCCGATGGTCAGAACGATGGCGATCCACAAGAGGAGGCCATAGGCCATTCTATCCGACGGGGGCTGTTTCCATTTCGCGGGCTTCACGTAGGACCACGTCGCGGCCCAAGAGATGAGGTAGGCCAGCCAGCACCACAGCGTCCATTGTTCGAGCATGGTCATATCATTTCTCTATCAGGGCGAGGCATTTTTGAGCGGACTCATTCCGACACGTCTGCCCGCCGTCGGCAGGGGGAGCCGGTCGCGGCTCTACCTCGGCCTTATTTCGTGTAGACCCAGATGCGCGCCGACATGCCGTCCTTAAGCTCAGGATACTTTGTCTGGTCGAAGCGGACGTACACATTGAATTGATATGTCGGGCGCTGGCTGAAAATATTAGAGGTCGTGTCGCTCACTGAGGTTCGGCCCACCTCATCAACAACGCCGTAGTATTCCTTCGAGCCGAACGCATCCACCGTGAACTTCGCGATGTTCCCCACCGCCACATTCGCCAACCCCTTGTCTTCGTCCAAATGGCCCACGACGCGGATCTGAGCGGGGTCGATCATCGTCGCCACGACGGATTGTCCGGTCAAAGCGCTTTCGTACTCGCCGATGTTCTGGTCGATAGAAACTATCTCGCCGTTCGTTTCTGATTTGACGATCTCGTTCCCGACGCGGGCGATGGGCTGGTTCGCCGTCACCAGGTCGCCGACCTTCACGAAGACCGACCGTAGGGGGCCGGAAGTCGTCGGTGACAGTCTGATGACCGGGGCTTGAACGACCGACAGGTCGATGTAGACCATTCTCGATGAA
>DATJQA010000012.1:0-6010 GCA_035506115.1 Minisyncoccota bacterium
CAAAGAAGATCGCGAGCATGAGATTGCTCGCCGGGCCGACGGCCGCTATCTTGCCGGCGCCCCGGACCGGGTCGCGCAGATTGTGAGGATTGTACGGGACCGGCACGGCCCAGCCAAAGACCGGCAGATGAGAGAGAACCAAGAATAAAGGCAACATCACGGACCCGATCGGGTCGAGATGCTTCAGCGGATTCAGGGTCAGGCGGCCCGAAAGGCGCGCGGTTGGGTCGCCGAGGCGCTCGGCCATATAGCCGTGTGACACTTCGTGAATGACCACGGAAAAGATGAGGACAACGAACTGAAAAATTATGATGACGTAATCTGAGGACATCGGTTCCATTCTACCGGAACGCCGACATCTTGGCGAAAGGCGGAAAAAGCGTAATAGTAATTAGGAAAAGCCCTCGTGGTGAAATGGATATCACAGCAGGCTTCGAACCTGTTGTTGGGGGTTCGATTCCCTCCGAGGGCACAACAACTGAAAAACCCCGCCGGCAGCGGGGTTTTTCTAAAGATGCCGCGCCTTAGAACACCGGCGTTGCCACGTAGAAGAGGTCGTTCGAATACAAGGCGCCACCCTCCTGGAGCGGCCCTATCTCGACCCGGTAAGCCACCTTCACCGCCCCCTTATCCTGAGTGATGCCGTCCGCCGGACCGTTATGAGAGAAGACCGTTTGAGTGGAAGTGGGCTGGAAGTGGCCGGCAAATTTAGCGCTGATATATTCGCCTCCGCCAAGGTCCGAATCATCGCTTGTCACGCCAAAGTGACCGTAGGTCGTATCCACGCCGAAAGTGCTGGACGGCGACGCCCAATCTGTCGGCGTTGCGTAAGCCAAGCCGTCCGGGAAAAGGTTGATATCTGCACCCGCCCCATTGGACAGATCCTGGTCCTCATGAACGGTGACAGAAAATCCGTGCGCCGCGTTCGTAACGACCGACAAGGCCTGACCAAGGGTGGTCGGAACACCGATGGTCAGAGAGCCGAAGGGCAAGGAGGTTGGGGTCGAATCGTAGGTCGTCGTTACGCCGTTGATGGTCACACTGCTTGAAACGCCATTGACCGTGAAGGTCAAGCTGGAATCAACGCCAGCCGAGACAACGACCGGCGGGATGATAGCGACCCGGACATCCTGAGAATCAGGCTGCGTTCCGGCAATGCGAACGACGTAGGAGCCGGTCGTCGTCGGATTCGATAAACGATTCGCGATGACGATGGTCTTGGTGCCGGAAGCGACCGTCTGGCCGGCGCAGACCGTGAAGATGACACTGTTGTCGCCGGGAGCGGTACTGGTCGTCAGCTGAACCTCGCCCGGACCAACGCCGCAGGAAGCGACCAGAGAGGCGCCCGTGAAAGTTATATCTCCCATGACGACGCTCCCGACGTTCCCGAAGAGATCGGTCTGCGGGTCAAAAGTTATCCTAATGCTCTCACCGGACGCCGTTGAGGTCTCGCTCGTATAAGTGATGGTATGCGTCGTGACCACTCCGGGTGAACCATTATCTATAAGGTCTGAAGCGTTCAAGAGCGAACCGGCCCGGACCGGTGTCGTTCCCAGGTAGACGCCAAAACCGATAAGAACGAAAGCAAGACAGAAAGCCGGTACGAAAAATCTCAGAGCGGAACGGTTCAGATAGAACGGAGCGGTCATTTGAATAGTGTTCTCTTTTTCTTACTTCTTCCTACTTCTTCCTAGTCCTGACCTTCTTCGAGCGCTTCGAGCGAACGCCTTCTTTTTGTTTCTGAGCCGATGGCCGATAGCGATCGTTCGTGCTGTCGTGTACGGAAAAATCGCCTTTCGCGCCCCGAAAGATGATGCGCTGGACGACCCGTTTATCGACGTGATAGATCGCCGCCAGCGCTCGCAACGAAAGGTCGCCATGCTTCCACCGTTCATAAACCTCGCGCCGAAGCGCTGGCGCCAACTTCGTATGCTTGTGCATCTCTCAATCGCACGCCGCCGAAACGCCTATCTTATCCAACAAGGGTTGTCCCCACTTTCCGGGGACAACCCTGTGCGTGCTTAGGTATATTTTAATGCCGGCGGGAAGACGGTAGCAAGAGGACTTTAGAAGTAAGAAATATGCCTTTATTTAAAAGGCTTAAAACGCCCCGTCGGGAAGGTTATCCACAGGGTCCTTAAATTTAGCGTTCCTAAAAAGATCGCCCCTTCCCCTACTGGATAGGTTTTATGTTCGGGTCTGGCCCGCGCAATTTCTTCTTACTAGAAGAACGATCTTTAGAACCAGTGGATGAGGTGGCGGTCGACGAGACGATGGTCGAACTTGCTGAACCGCTCGCTTCTTCCAAGGATGAACAAGCTCCTATCTGCCAGCCGGGCGGAACGTCGCAAGGCGTTTCAAAAGATGTGCAAACGGCGCTCACGGGGTCCTTGGCAAAAGTCGTCGAGGCCGGACATCCGCCGATCCTACGCCCGGAGACATCGAACACGCTCGGCTTTCCGATCATATCGAGCTCGGTATAGGTCCGATCGGCATACCAAAAGAAAAAGCCGGCGACTAAGCCAGTGCAAAGCAAAAGAGCAGAGAAAGCAAAGCGGAATGGAACGAGGCGCATCTCGTTGCTAATTCTATCATACCCAGTTATACTATACGCGACATAAAGGGCCATCCCCTCGTTCTTCGCCCCTATAGCTCAGCTGGTAGAGCAGTCGCCTCTTAAGCGAATGGTCCCAGGTTCGAATCCTGGTGGGGGCACCCTGAACGTATGATAACGCTCGACACCCCGCTCGATCGCATCCAGGGCTTCGGTCTTCGGTTCCTGGCTCAACTTAAAAAACTCCACATCAGCACGGTCCGTGAGCTTCTTTGGCATTTTCCTTTCCGCTACGAAGACTTTTCTCAGATCTATCCCGTCGCCGACCTAGAACCCGGCCAGCAAGCGACCATCCAGGGCATGGTCAAGGATGTTTCTATCCGACGCAGCTGGCAGAAACATATAATCGTCGTTGAGGCGAAAATAGCGGACGAGACCGGCGAGATCCGGGCGGTTTGGTTCAACCAGCCCTATATCAAGAACGTTCTCCGGCCCGGCCGGCTCGCCAATCTTTCCGGGAAGGTCACTTTTTCGGAGGGCGAACTTTATCTCACCCACCCGACCTATGAACTGGTCGGCCGCTCGGAAACCCGCCATACCGCCCGTTTGGTACCTATCTATCCGGAAACGCGCGGCTTGACTTCGAAAGGCATCCGCTTCTTCATTCAGCCGGTCTTGAAGAACCTGGAACCCATCCCCGAATGGCTTCCGGCCGAGATCTTGCACGCACACGACCTGCCGAATATCAATCAGGCCATCCAGAACATCCACTTCCCCGAGGTCTTGGAATCGGCCGTTGCGGCCAAGCGGCGCTTCGCTTTCGAAGACCTTTTCCTCCTTCAGCTAGCGAACCTTATCCAAAAAAGCCTCTTAGCGAAAGAAAAAGCCCCAGCCGTGCCGGTCGACCTCGAACGGCTAAAAAAGATAGTCAGCGAGCTTCCTTTCGAGCTGACACATTCTCAAAAACAGGCGCTCTGGGAAATAATCCGGGACCTCGGGAAGCCGACGCCGATGAACCGCCTCCTTCAGGGCGACGTTGGTTCCGGCAAGACGGTCGTGGCCGCTGTCGCGGCGCTGCTCACTGCCCTAGGGAAACATCAGACGGCCATCATGGCGCCGACCGAAGTTTTGGCTCGCCAGCACTATCGAACGTTCCAAAAGCTTTTCCGAACGGTCCAGGCCGCCGGTCGGCCGACGGTGGCGCTCTTCACCGCTTCGGAAACAAAGATCTTCTACGATCACGGACTTGAAAGCGAGGTCAAAAAGGCCGAGCTTCAGCGCCGCCTAGAGCGCGGCGAGATAGATATCGTGATCGGCACGCACGCTCTCATCGCCGGCGGCAAACAGAGCGGCTTGGCTTTCCCGCGCCTCGGCCTCGTCATCATCGACGAACAGCATCGTTTCGGCGTCGACCAACGCGCCCATTTGGCCGGCGGCGGTCGGCGACGAAAAACCGGGACGCCGCTCCCCCACTTCCTTTCGATGTCCGCTACTCCCATCCCGCGGACCTTGATGCTCACGGTCTTCGGCGATCTCGACATCTCGACCATCACCGAACTGCCGGCCGGCCGCCAGGCGATCATCACGGAAGTCGTTCCGCCCGAAGGCCGCGCTCGAACGTATGAGTTCATCAGGAAAGCGGTCCAAGAAGGCCGGCAAGCTTTCGTCATCTGTCCCCGCATCGAAAAAGCCGACCTTGATGATATGACCGGCCAAAGATCCTTCCTCGCCGCCGATGCGCGGTCCGTGAAAGAAGAATACGAACATCTCGCGACCAAGGTTTTCCCCGATCTTCGGGTCGGCATGCTCCACGGCCAGCTACCGGCCAAAGGCAAGGGCACGGCCGCGCGACCAACCAAGGAAAGCGTCATGCGCGAATTCCAGGAAGGTCGGCTCGATATCCTGGTCTCAACCTCGGTCATCGAGGTCGGCGTGGACGTTCCGAACGCGACCATCATGCTCATCGAGGGCGCCGACCGGTTCGGGCTGGCTCAGCTCTATCAGTTCCGAGGCCGTGTCGGCCGCGGCGAATACCAGTCCTACTGCTTCCTTTTCACTGATTCTTCTGGTCAATCGGTCAAAGAACGGCTCCGGGCCATCCAAGAAGCGAAGAACGGTTTCGAGCTCGCCGAACGCGACCTGCAGATAAGAGGCCCGGGCGAACTGATGGGCGAAAAACAGACCGGCCTGCCGGATATCCTGATGAACAGTTTGCAAGATATCGAACTTATCAAAAAAGCGCGCGCTGCAGCGCTAGCGGTCCTTCAGAAGAATCACAATCTCGCCGCTTATCCGGCTCTCCGCGAACGCCTTGAAAGTTTCCGAAAGCGCATCCACCTAGAATGAAAACCCCCGCTAAGAGCGGGGGTTTTCATTCACGCCTGATCCTCTACGGATAGGTTATTGTCGTTGTCTGGTAAGTTATCGCCGGATTTGTTGATCCGCTGCAGGTAACACACTCGATGCGGATCTTACCGCTTGTACCAGTACCGCCAGTAGAACCAGCCGCACCAGCGCTTCCCGAGCTGCCGGCCGTGCCAGCACTACCGTTCCCGCCGCCGCCACCGCTGACCCCGCCGGCGCCCGGCGTACCACCTGGCCCAGCTGTGCCGACCGACCCGGCCGAACCGCCGGAACCCGGAAGCGCTGTTACAAGATTGGTGCCCAAGGTTACCGTGCTGGCTGAAAGGATTATGGCTCCACCGGTGCCGCCACCACCGCCGCTACCAGCTGCACCACCATTCCCGCCGCCGCCACCACCACCACCGCCGCCGCCAACGCCATAACCAGGTCCGGCGCTGGCTGAACCACCTTGGCCACCTTGGCCACCTTGGCCACCTTGGCCACCATTTCCGCCAGTGCCACCGGTACCTCCATTGGCTTGAATAGAGCCCGTCACCGTAATGCTTGAACTGCCAGCTTTAATTATGATTATTCCACCGCCGGCCCCACCGGTGCCACCGCTCGTGCCGACCGAGCCGGTCGAACCATATGAGCCACCTGTCTGATAAACACTAGAGTCTCTCGGGAAGGAAAGGTCCGGCGCACCGCCACCACCACCGCCACCACCGCCACCACCACCGCCACCTTGAGCCCCACCGCCCTGGCCGCCCATAACAACGGTCGAAAGATCATTAGCCGAAGCATTCGCGCCGGCGCCGCTCGTGCTCGTGCCGCCGTTCGGACCCTCGCCGGTCGTACCGGCAATTACCGATGTCCCAGTCCCGCCGGTCCCACCGGCGCCGGACGAACCGACAGTACAAAACCCGCCGGTACCATTAGGCCATTGAGCCCCGCCGGCACCACCGCCGTTGCCCGAACCGCCGCCGCTCAAACTCGAACCGCCGGCCCCGCCGCAACCATTCACATTATTATTCCAACCGTCCTGAACAGATTTGCAGTTCTGATCTCCACTTCCAGCGTTCGAGCACGTCGCTCCGCCAGACGCACCCGAAG
>DATJQA010000013.1:0-11481 GCA_035506115.1 Minisyncoccota bacterium
TCTTTATCTTGTAGGTCTTGCCGTTCATCACTTCCGGTCGCGTGCGGGCGGCAAGCCGGTCCCGGTCCATCGTAAGGTCGAGCGGTTCGTTCGGCGGAGCTGCGACCGCCGTGGTCGCCGGAGCCGCCACCCCGCCCTTGCCGATCTCCGACGGAGCGGTGATGTTCTCGCCGGTCCCGATGTTCAGGATCTGGACGTTCCGGCTCCCGTCGCGGTAGACGGTGGCGCTCTTACACTTCAGTTTCCAGGCCGAAACATAGCCGTTGAAGACATCATCCTTGGTGGCGCTGTTCGGGAAATTGATGGTTTTGGAGATGGAGTTATCCACGTGGCGCTGGAAAGAGGCCTGCATTTCCATATGCCCCTGGGCCGAGATATCCATGGCGACCACGAAGGTTTTCTTGATTTCGGCCGGCAGGTCAAGGCCTTGGGCGGAACCGGTCCGGATGACCTCGTCCTTTACGGAGCGGAGCTTATCCTCGGAAAGCTTGAGCTTTTTGAGGGCGGTTTCGAAATACCGGTTGAAGTAGTGGTACTGGTGGCCGTCCTTATCCTGTTTGATGTAGGCGAGGGCGAAGTTCGGCTCAATGCCGGAAGAGCAATCGAACATCATCGAGATGGAACCGGTCGGCGCCACGGTCGTGAGCGCGGCGTTCCGCATCTTCACTTTTTTCTTCGGATAGATGGAAAGGGGCATGTTCGGGAAGGCACCCTTTTCCTTGGCGAGCTCTTGGCTCATCTCGTGGGCGGCGTCGGTCACGGTCTTCATCACGCGCTCGCCGATCTTGCGACCCTCGATCGTGTCGTAGCCGATGTTCAATTGATAGAGGAGGTCGGCGAAGCCCATGATGCCGAGACCGATGCGCCGGTTGTTCTTCGCGAGGTCGGTGACCTGTTTCACGGGAAATTCGAATGTGTCGATGACGTTGTCCATCATCCGGACCACGTGCCGCGTGACGATCCGCAGTCTGTTCCAGTTGACCTTCTTCGTCTTCTCGTCGTAGAAAACGGCGAGATTGATGGAGCCCAAGTTGCAGTTGTCGTAGTGGTGGAGGAATTGTTCGCCGCAGGGGTTCGAGCAGTCGATGGGGCCGAGGCCGGGGAGGGGATTCGTGCGATTCACTTCGTCGATGAAGACGATGCCCGGTTCGCCGTTCAGCCAGGCGTAGTTCACGAGCTCGTCGAAAAGTTCTTTGACGGTGATGTCGACCTCTTCGGCGCCGGTTACGGACATGTTCTTCGCGCGGAGGACGCGGTGCGGTTTCGTCTTCGCGCCGTTCCAAGTGCAATACCATTGCGTGTTCGGTTTTTCGACGAGTTGGGTCATGAACTCATCGGTGACCTTCACGCTGATGTTGAAATTGCGGATGTCGCCCTCGATCTCTTTTGAGCGGATGAAATCGAGGATGTCGGGGTGGTCGATCTGCATCATCGCCATGTTCGCGCCGTGCCGACCCTGTTGTTTGATGATGCCGAAAGCCTCATTGTAAACGCGCAAAAAAGAGACCGGGCCAGATGAGACGCCGTTCGAGCGCTTCGTCGGGGTCATCGCCGGTCGAAGATGAGAAAAATCGAAGCCGAGACCGGACCCGGCCTGTTGAAGAAGGGCCGCGTCCTTCAAAGTTTGAAAAATGCTGTCCATTGAATCCAGAACGGGCAGCACGATGCAGTTCGCAACGACCGGCGTCGAGGCGCCGGCGTTCGTGACCGTCCGGCCCGCCGCCGTGTACTCCTTGCGCGCCATCATTTCGAAGAAGTCCTTCTCCGTTCTCTCGATGAAGCGCTGGTCGTGGCCGTATCTTTTCTCGATGCCGGCCAAAGCGTGAGCGATGCGGTGGAACATCTCCGCGGGCGTTTCCTGTTCGCCATCTTCTTTCTTCTGAAGATAGCGTTTTTTCATCATCTTCAGCGCGTTCTCTGAGAATGATCGGTTAATGCGTTCGTAGTCGGCCTTAGTTGCGACCTGATGCGCGCTGAGTTTCGCCTCGCTCATGGTGTGTGGTGAGTGTGGTGATTTATTTTTTCGACTTCCCGCTGGAGATTTTTCGGGTGCCTTCATTGTAGAAAATTCCCATCGCGGGAGTAAGGGCGTTTTTATCCCCAAAAGACCCAAAAAAGACACGTTCGAGGAAAAGTTCAAGAACGGGCTGGTTGATGTCGCGGTTTTGTCCGGTCGGCCAACAAAACCGGTCTTTTCGAAACGCCGGTTCGGTCTTCGGACCTGTCGGAAAACTTCTAAGGCGAGGGATTTTGTCCGACTAGTCGGCCGCCGGGTCGTTTTCGAGCCTCGTTCGAACATTCGTCGCCGGTGACTTTGCGCTCCCGGAAGGTTAGTGATATTTTTGAAGATACGAACCCGGTCTTCGCGCTCAGCGGGCCACTATTCGTGAACTGCGCGCTGCACCATGGAAGAATTCTTCTCTCCTGAACCGCCTGCGCCCCGGCCCTATCGCCGGCTCCTTGTTATCGCGACCGTAGTTGTGGTGGTCGCTTTTACTGTTTTCGGTATCGGAGCGGCTTTCGGGATCTTCGGGGCCGGAAAAATAGGGCGCGTTTCTGCCGATCGCTTCCCTCAGAGCTTGTTGGCCACCGCTGAACGTGCGGTCGGGGGTCTTTTTGAATCAGCGCCTTCGGCCGATGATGTATCCATCGATCTTAACAGGGCTGCTGCGCCTGTTCATGGAACGACCGACAATTTTATTCCGACAGGCGGCGCTAATGATGGCCTAGCAACTTCGAGCGAAACCTCATCTAGTCCCAATCCGGCAAATAATCCGGCAAGCGGAGGCAGTAGCGGCCAACAGACAAAAAATGGGGACAAAAAAACAGGGACGAGCAAGACGCCGACCGTCAATGTTCCATTCTGTAATTTTCAAACGCCCAGGACGGCGACCCGGAAAGTCATCTTCAATGAGATCGCCTGGATGGGCACGCCGCCCAAGAGCGGTCAATCAGCCGGTGCCGCGAGCGCCGATGAATGGTTGGAGCTAAAGAATATTTCCGGCGCGGATATCGATCTGGCCGGTTGGCAGATCGTGAATCGCGACGGCGATTTCCAGATACCTTTCGATGCGTCGGCGCCCCTGCCGAAGGGTGGTTTCTACCTTTTGGAGCGGACAGACGATGATTCGGTCGCCAACGTCCCGGCCGATAAGATATTTACCGGCGCTTTGTCGAACGATGGTATGTGGTTCAAGATGTTCGATGCCTCTTGCGATCTGGTCGACGAGATAGACGCGCTCACGGGTTGGCCCGGTGGTGATAACGCGACTAAGCGGACGCTCGAACGAACGCACGATAATATCGGCTGGCAGACGTCAGCGGCGCCGGGCGGTACACCGCGCGCCGAGAATTCCGATCCGGTCATTGTCGGACCCGCGATACTTGGCGCGACGACGGACGAAACGACGACGCCCGATCAGAATCCCATTACCAAATTCCGCTTGACCGTTTATCTGAACGGCGCTGGTCACGGAACGGTCACAAGCATCCCCGCCGGTATCGATTGCGGCGAAACGTGTTCGGCGGATTTTCCGGTCGGCGCAAATATTCTCCTCAAAGCTATTCCGGATGAGAACAGTTATTTGATGAGCTGGTCTAATCCTTGCCCTGGAAAGGGCGACTGCGGGATCCTGCTCTCCGGCGATACTCCTATTTCGGCGCAGTTCGATCTGAACGTGAACAAGGTCACGCCGGCTGCCGTTCCATCACCGGCCGAAACGGGCGGCCGAGTGCTTATCGGAGAAGTTCAGGTCGGGACCGATATCAGCTCGAACGATGAGTTCATCGAGCTTTACAACGCCGGTTCGGCGCCGGTCGACCTCTCGGGTTGGTCCATCAAGAAGAAGACATCGACCGGCAGCGAGGGGTCGCTCCTATCCGCCGGCTGGCCGACAGGCTTTCAGGGTAAGTCCATTCAGCCCGGCAAGTACTTTTTGCTTGTAAATCAAGGCGGTTATGCCGGTTCGGTCGGGAAAGACGGGGATTGGGCAACCTCCAATAATCTGGCTTATACCAGCAATTCTATAGCCATTTATGACGCTTCCGGCACGATGGTCGATGGCGTAAGCTGGTCGGAGATACCGAAGAACAAGAGTTATGCCAGGATTTCCTGGTCGGGGAGCGATTTCAGCGTTCTCGATACGCCGACGCCGAAGAATTCCACCTACTAATATATGAAGGAACGGGAAACGACCGACTTGGTCGTGCTTTTGCCCAACATTCGGAGCGTTCACAACGTCGGCTCGATGTTCCGGACGGCGGACGGTGCCGGCGTTTCAAAGATATACCTCGCCGGCTATACGCCCGAGCCGGTCGACCGCTTTGGGCGCTTCCGGACGGATTTCAAAAAGACCGCGCTCGGCGCCGAACGGACGATGCCTTGGGAGAAGGTTCCCGATGCGGCGGCCTTGCTCAAGTCTCTCAAGGCCGATGGCTCCACCATCTTAGCTCTCGAGCTTTCTGTTGAAGCCGTGTCTTACGATAAATTGCCGGAAAGGCTTTTTCGCTCGAAGAAGATCTGTCTCATCGTTGGCAACGAAGTTGAAGGCGTTCCGCCGACGATGCTCAAAATGACCGACGCGGTGATTTTCATCCCGATGCGTGGCAAAAAGGAGTCCCTGAACGTTTCGGTGGCCTTCGGCATCGCCGTCTATGAGCTTGCCCGCCGGCTTCGGGCCGGATAGGGTATAATGTCCACGGGATGAAGAAGATGTTCCTCATAGCTCTCATTATTATCGGCATCATTGTTATCGGCGCCGGCACGCTCTTCTTGCTCTCGTATAATAAGCCCGCTGGCACTTCTTATACTTACGCTCACGCCGTCGTCTCGGTTGCGGGCCATGATTTTCGCGTTGAGATCGCGGACACGCTCGCCAAGCAAGAGCTCGGCCTTTCCGGTCATACGCCGCTCGCTGCGGACGAGGGAATGTTCTTCGACTTCGCCACGTCCGCGCCGCGCTTCTTTTGGATGAAAGATATGACCTTTCCCATCGATCTTCTTTGGATAAATAAAGGTGTCGTCACCGGTTTTGAGGAGAACATGCAACCGGAACCGGGCAAGACGGTCTTCGGGTTGAAAGTTTACCCTTCGCCCGGCCTTTCGAACCAGGTTCTGGAGGTCCCGGCCGGGACGGTGGCGCGATTCGGTATCAAGGTGGGGGATGAAGTAAATATAAAGTTATAGCCATGACAAACATATTTTGGCAAGTATTATGGCTTGCACCGTTCCTTGCGGCGTCGCTCGTGCCACTCTTTATTTTTTTGTATTACCGGAAAAAATATGCGGAAATCTATATCAAAGATTTTCATCGACTTCGGTACCCGCAATCATTTATTTTTTCTGGGTACTACATAATGGGGATTGATATTCTATTGATAGTTTTCGCTTTTGCATTTTCTTCGTCGCCATTTATTGCAGGAGGAGGCGGGCTATTCGTTGATGGCGTAATAGTCTTGTTGTATTTAGCAGGGCTGCTCACTGCCCTGCCTGGCAGTTTGGTATTCATGGCGCGTGTAAAATCGATTGCCCGCGAAGAGGGGAGATGATAATTGTGATAAAATAAAGCCGACTAACAACATATAAAAATAATCGCATGGCAAAAATCGCAATAAACGGTTTCGGAAGAATAGGTCGGGCTTTCTATAAACTCGCGCTCGCGCGGCCGGAGCTGGAGCTCGTCGTAATAAACGATCTCGGTGACCCGGAGATGCTGGCGTATCTCCTGCAGTACGATTCGACCTATAAAAAATACGAAGGCCGAGTTTCGACCCGCGTGGACGGCGACAAGCACTATCTCGTCGTCGATACGCCGGAAGGGAAGCACGTGGAGACGCTTTTCATCCAGCAGAAGGACGCGACCCAGCTGCCATGGCGCGACCTCGGCATCGATATCGCTGTTGAATCGACCGGCGTTTTTGAAAGCTTTGAGAAGGCGTCCGTTCATAAACAATCCGGCGCGAAGCGGGTGGTCATTACGGCGCCGGCCAAAGACGAAGACGGGCCGGACCAAAAGACCATTTTGGTCGGCATCAACGATGATGCGATGTCGAAGTGCACCATGACCTCGACCGGCTCTTGTACGACGAATTCCGCTTCGCCGGTCATGGAGATACTTTCGGAGAAGATCGGCATCAAAAAAGCCTTCCTGAACACGGTCCACGCTTATACCGGCACCCAGAACCTCATTGACGGGCCGGTCAAAGGGAAAGATTACCGGCGCGGCCGGGCGGCGGCTCAGAACATCTCGCCTTCGACGACCGGCGCGGCCATCGCCGTGACCCGGGTCATCGGGTCATTGAAGGGGAAATTCGACGGCGTGGCGATGCGTGTCCCGGTCCCGACCGGTTCGCTCTCCGCTATCACATTCCTGGCGGCTCGGCCGACGACCGCTGAAGAGATAAACAAATCTTTAACAGAGGCGGCCAATAGTCCGCGCTGGAAAGATATCCTCGAAGTGACGAACGACCAGGTCGTTTCGACCGATATCGTCGGCGACCCGCATCCGGCCATCGTCGACCTTTCGCTCACGAAGGTCGTGGACGGCGACCTTTGCGCCGTCTACTCCTGGTACGATAACGAGTTCGGATACACGAACGCGCTTGTCGAGCACGTTGTGAAAGCGGCTCAAGCGCTCTAACATGGGCGGCCTCTCTCCGGAAGCTCCGCGCGGCTACGGCCAGGACCCGCTCCATCGGGCGCTTGGACGTGTGGAAATTAGGAACGATAATCCTGAATTGGAAAAGACGGCTCGGGATATGGTGCGGGAAATAGTCAAAGAGACGCCGGCTGTGGCGGAGAAGCTTATCGGTGTTGTCCAGGAATTGCGCGAGCGTGTTGAGCCGGGGGTCTTGCCCAGAGCGCTAAAGCTCTTAAGCGCGATGCACGAAGCGGCGGTTCATAACATCGACTCTTACAAGGATTACGCGGCTTCGTTCGACGATCTGGCCGACCGGGTCATCGAAGCGCTCGAAACGCCGGAAAAGAAAGAGACGCTCCACTAGCGATGACCATTTACTTCGGTGCCGACCATCGGGGATTCCAGCTCAAGGAAAAATTGAAAGCGGCGCTCGTGGCCAAGGGGTACGAGGTGGCGGACCTTGGCGCCACGACCCTCGTGCCGGACGACGACTATCCCGAATACGCAGCCGCGGTCGCGGAACACATCGGCCGGGCGCCGGAGGTTTCGCGCGGTATTCTGGTCTGCGGCAGCGGAGCCGGCATGGACATCACGGTCAACAAATTTCGCTACATCCGCTCCGTCCTCGGTTTTAAGAGCGACCAGGTTTACGCGGCGCGGCACGATGACGATGTGAACGTGCTGACCATTGCTGCCGATTACACGGATGAGGACGAAGCTCAAAAGATGGTCACCGTTTTCCTTTCCACGCCGTTCGCGAGCGACGTCGCCCGCTATCTGCGCCGGGTCGGCAAGGTCATTCAGATAGACGAATCTTAAATGGAAGTTTATCCCGTCATTAACGCGGTTGACGAAGCGGAAGCCGTCGGCCTTTTGGCGCGCGCCCGTCGGCTCGTGCCGCCCGGCGGCTGGCTGCACATCGACGTCGCCGACGGCCGCTTCACGCCCCACCGGACGTTCAATCGTCTGGCCTTCTGGGAAAAGATAGCGCGCGTCTATAGATTGGAAGTCCACTTGATGGTCGAAGAACCGGAAGAAGCGGTCGAAATGTGGCTTCGGGCAGGTGCGGCGCGGGTCATCATCCATTACGAGGCCTTACCAGAACGCAATCGCGGGGTTGCTATTAACAACATCCTTGATTCCGGTCGGCGGCATAAGACGGAGGTTTTCATCTCCACAAATCCGGAAACCCACCTCCATCGTCTTCGGCCGACGCTCGCGCGCTTCGATGGTTATCAGGTCCTGGCGGTTCACCCCGGTCTTTCGGAGCAGAAGTTCCAATGGCGCGTGCTGGAGAAGATAACTTTTTTGCGGCGCTATTTTCCCGATGCTACAATTGAAGTGGACGGCGGCATAGATTCAGAAGCCGCCTGTTCAGTGAAGGCGGCCGGCGCAACGCGCGTCGTCTCAGCCTCCTATTTGTGGAAACAGGTCCATCCGGAAAAAGCCTACGCGGAGCTGCTCGCTGTCTGAAATTTTATGGAACAATTGACCGAAAAGAAATTGCGCCACCTCGAGGAGACAGCGAACGTCTTGAGGCAGGACGTCATCAAGATGGTCGCCGGGGCCGGTTCGGGTCATATCGCCGGCCCGCTCGGCCTCGCCGATATTTTTGCGGCGCTTTATTTCCACGTTCTGCACCATAATCCCAAAAAACCGGCCTGGGCGGACCGGGACCGGCTCGTTCTTTCGGACGGCCACGTTTGCCCCGTCCTTTACGCCGCCTTGGCGCACGCCGGATACTTTCCCGTCGAGGAGCTGAAGACGCTGCGTCAAATCAATTCGCGTCTTCAGGGTCATCCGCATCGGCGGTCGCTACCGGGCGTTGAAGCGACTTCGGGACCGCTCGGCTCCGGCCTCTCGCAGGCCGTTGGGATAGCGCTCGCGGCCCGTTTGGACAAGAAGAAATACCGGACCTACTGCGTTCTTTCCGATGCCGAGCACCAGGAGGGGAATACCTGGGAAGCGGCGATGCTGGCCGGGAAAATGCGTCTTAATAATCTCGTGGCCATTGTGGACCGGAACAACATCCAGATAAGCGGTTTCACGGAGCACGTGATGCCCCTCGAACCCTTCCGGAAGAAGTATGAATCGTTCGGCTGGCATGTTCTCGAGATAAATGGCCACTCATTCGAGGAAATTGCGGCGGCGTGCGCCGAAGCCAAGGCTATCTACGAAGCACCGACCGTGATAGTGGCGCACACCATTCCCGGTCGCGGCGTCGGGTTCATGGAGCGGGACTATCACTGGCACGCCAAGAATTTTAAACGCAGCGAGGCCGAGGCGGCCCTCCGCGAACTCCGGACAATGGGCGGACGGATACAGGCAGAGTATCAATAAGAAACCATGGAATATATCTCCCGGTCGGCGCTTTATCTGCTAATCGCCGTCGGTTTCGGTATTCTGGCTGCGGGCGTCGATGTCTACGCCGTCATCGCGACGCAATCAGAACTGACGCTCGCGATCACCGACGAGATTGGACCGGTGGTTCATGCGGCGAAAGGCGTGAATATTAAGAACGAAGTTGTGTATCGGAACGAGGAATACGGTTTCAGTTTTCAGCTGCCGGAAAGCTGGAAGGGTTACTCAATCGTTCCCGGGACGCGCGAAATTCGAGACGTGGCGAGCGGAACGGTTGTGGCTACGGCACCGACCATCGCCATCCGCCATCCGGCGTGGACCACGGCCGCGCCGCGCCAGGATATTCCCATTGATATCTACACGCTCGCGCAGTGGGACAAGATAGTAAGTGAGGAATATTCCGTGAGCGCCGCGCCCATTCCGCCTTCGGAGCTTGGGCGAAACGACCAGTACGTTTTTGCGTTGCCTGCCCGTTACAATTTTGCCTATCAGACCGGCTGGGAGGAAGTGCAGAAAATAATGGACGGGAAACCACTCGCAACCTTTTCGTTGAGCGATATGAGTGGCTGGCAGACCTACCGGAACGAGGAATATGGGTTCGAAATAAAGTATCCGGCTGACTGGAAAGAGAACAAGGCGACAATCGCTTCGTTTAGTGGGCAGGCGACTTTGCTGGCCGGGGCGCACATGATGGAAAAAAGCTACACCATGTGGCCGGGTGAGTTCGACGTTCAGGTGTACGCGGACGACAAGAACCTTTCTTTGGATGAATGGATAAATGAGAATCAGCCCAGGGATCCGTCGGGCGGTACGCTCGTGAGAAGCATAAAGAATGCTTCTCTCGCCGGCATTGCCGCCAAGGAACTGATGATATTTGGTTTCGACCATACGCGGCGCGTCATCATCGCCCCGAAGGGTGGCCGGGTCTATTACCTTGAAATGGAGACGGGCGAGAATCCGAACGACCCGAAACTTGAAAAGCATGAAGCAGAGGTGGAGTTGATCCTCTCCACCTTCAAATTCATGAAGTAGCCATGCCTTACCTTTCCCGCTCGCTTATCTATCTTCTCATCGCGCTCGCGGTCGGTATTCTGGCGGTAGGCGTTGATTTTCAGGCCATAACCCAGACGCAGGTGGATTTGAACTACGCCACGGCGGGGGAGTTGGGGCCAAGCGTTGTGCCGACAAAGAAAGCGCCCATGATGGTGAAGTCTGAGGCGGAGACGTCAATGCTTGCTCTGAGCAATATCGAGGGTTGGCAAACCTACCGGAATGAGGAGTATGGATTCGAGATACAGTATCCGCCTGATTGGGTGTCGATTGATGGAGGTCCAGGAGATGTGGTGAGCGGGACGCAACCAAGCGCGGGATTTATGCATCGGTTCCGCGAGCCGAATCCGCCCACTTCCTGGGGTGGATTTCAGCTTATTGTTACGCCGAATCCAGAACATATGAACTTATTGACATGGTCAAGCAAGAACGAGCCCCGAACGCCGATGGGTGATAGTTTGGTCGACGCAAGCAGTTCGATTGAATTTGCTGGAGCGCCAGCCATTCGAGAGGCGATCTTCCAATTCGATTCCGAGGGAGATGATATCACTATCCAGAAGGGCGATTACATGTACGACATCGCGTTCGATAAAAGTAACGGGAACGACCCGCATTTTGCCACCAATGAGGCCGTGTACGCCAAGATTTTGTCCACCTTCAAATTCACTCAGTGATTCTGTGTTAAAATAACCTCGTGCTCGCCAAGAACGCCAAACTAAACCCGAAATTATTCGACCGTGACGTCGAACGGATGGGTCCGCGCGACGGCTTTAGTGTCGGCCTCGTGCTCGCCGCCGACCAGAACGCGAACGTCGTTGGGCTTTGCGCCGACCTCCGGGAATCCGTCCGGATGGAGGCCTTCGCGCAGAAATATCCGGAGCGCTACATCGAAGTCGGCGTCGCCGAGCAGAACATGGCAGGCGTGGCGGCCGGCCTCGGCGTTTCTGGAAAAATTCCGTACATCGCTTCTTTTGCGACCTTCTCGCCGGGCCGGAACTGGGAGCAGCTTCGGACGACGGTCGCTTACAATGATTCGAACGTGAAGATCGCCGGCCATCACGCCGGCCTCGCGACGGGGGAGGATGGCGCGACCCATCAGGCTCTCGAGGATATCGCTATCATGCGCGCCCTGCCGAACATGAGGATCGTCGTGCCGTGCGACGCGATGGAAGCCAAAAAAGCGACCGCCGCCGCCGCCAAGATCTGGGGCCCGATGTATCTGCGCTTTTCGCGCGCGCCGGTGCCGGTCATGACGACCGAGGCGACGAAGTTCGTTCCCGGCAAGGCGTATCTTATGTGGGAAACCCCGAAGCCGCAGGCGGTCATCATCGGCGCGGGCGCTATCCTTTTCGAAGCCCTCCAGGCGGCGCGCGAATTGGAAAAAGAAAAAATGAACGTTCTGGTCCTGAACAGTCACACTATCGAACCGCTT
>DATJQA010000014.1:0-4192 GCA_035506115.1 Minisyncoccota bacterium
GTTTTTGCATAGCGAATTCGGTAAAAAGCGATCCGCCATAGTATGAAGGGATACCATTCAGCCAAAGGAAATTTTCGAAGTGGGTATTATCGCTGAATCCGAAAAACGGCTTTGGGTTATTGATAAATGGAGACGCGGGAAGATTTTTAATATAGGTTATCTGATCATCACCACCAAGTGATGCGATAACCGCTTTTATCTCTTTGTTTTCGAATGCGTCAATCAGATCTTTGGAGCGATCCTCTTTTGATGCGCCCAATTTCTTAGTAGCAGGAAATTCTACTGGTTCAAGCTCGAATGTCTCGCGTAGGCGTTTCAACCCCAACTCATATACCCGAGGCCACTTTCCAGGTGCAGCAAAAGAAGGAGAAAGAATGGCGACCTTATCGCCTTTTTTGAGTTTATTTAGGCTGACAAAATTCATGTTTACATTCTAATCGCTTTTGAAAAGATAACGAAATCGGAGGCCGGAAGGTCTCTCGAGTCGCTGCGCTAACGGGCGGGGGCGGAAGGAATCGAACCCTCGTCGGTGGTTTTGGAGACCACAGTCCTACCATTGAACGACGCCCCCAGCGAACTTCCGTATTCTAACCGAGAATATCCTGAAGATTCAAACCAGACCTACGCTTCGTAACTCCAGGCCAGATGCTCGTGATAGATACGCTCGATGAGCTCCGGCAAACGCTGATCCAAGCCGTTATCGTCCGAACTTATCTCCATCGTCCAATGAAGATACGGGTCCGTGGCGTGCGTGAAACGAAGCGCAAAGGTGTCATAGCTGCTGCCGTTCAGGTCATCCATCGGCGCATCGATGCGGTCCACCGAAACTGCGAGTTCCGGGTCGAGCGCCACCGCCAAGAGCGCCGCCCGCTCTCGAGCTCGGTCATATCGCTCATACTCCCGGATAGTGCCGAAGGATTTCAAATACAACGCCTGGCGTTCCCGGGCGGCGGCCGATGTTCCCGTCGTATCACCCTCGAAGACCACGATCGGCCCATTCTCGTCCGAACCGTCGTTCATCGAAGTTGTGAAGCCATGCTCTTCCGGCATGGTAGTGGGCTATTTGCCCGACATTTTGACCTCTTTGTGCGCTGTTTTCTTGCGGCACCAGGCGCAATACTTCTCATAGGCGAGCTTCCGCTCGACCTTCTTCTTGTTCTTCTTGGTGTAATAATTCCGGCGCCCGCAGACCGAGCACTTTAAGCCGAGCAAACTGTCCGTGTGTTTGGATTTGGCCATAGATTTGGTACCGGAAAACTATAACCGAACTAACGGATTTTGTAAATCCCGGAGCGAAACTCTTACGCTTCTGCGCCGCGGAACCGAAAGACCGATGTCGTCTCCAGGCGCTTGTTCTCCACGACCCAGCGATACAATGCCGGGCTCACAAGAACGGCGAGCACTAAAGTTCCGGCAAGATGAGCCAGGGTGAATGGTATCTGGCCGAAAAAGGCGTCGGATAAGGACTGACCAAAGAAGAGCGGTCCCATCGAGAGGCCGGTCACCGCATCGTAGGCGATGGTGCCGATGAAACCGTAAGCGGCAAAGCTCAAGGCCGTAGCGTTCCGTTTTCTGAAAAAATAAGCGGCCCCGACCCCCACCAAGCCGTACGTGATACCGGTCAGGAGCGTCCACTGGCCCAGCTTGCCGGTCGCGAGATCGAAGAGGCCGATACTTAAGAAACCAAAGAGGAAGCTGCTCCAATAGCCGAAACGCTTCGAAAAAGGCATAAGCGTCGCCAGGACCGGCTCGACGTTCGGCGGCCGGAAAGGGAACAATCGCACCGCAAAAACGACCACCCAGCCGATAACAAATTTGAGCCAATTCTTTTTGTCCATGAGCCGTTGGGGAGGATTGAACTCCCGACCTACTCCTTACCATGGAGTCGCTCTACCACTGAGCTACAACGGCAACGTAGATAATGTAGCCGATTCGCGCAGGTTAATCAAATGAGCCACCTCCCGGATTTGAACCGGGGACCCACTCTTTACAAAAGAGTTGCTCTACCGCTGAGCTAAGGTGGCGGAAACGTTCTTACGATACATAAAACCAGGTCGTGAGTAAACCCCTCACCCATAGGAGATTTAGAAGATTCGCGTCGAAAGGCAGCACTAACCCAACACAAAGGTATTGGCCAAAATATGACATTATTAGCGATATTTGCACATAACAAGCGGCTATCTCCTATGGGTGAGGGGTAAACTGTCGGCGGCCCGAAAAATCCGGTACAATGGAGGTGCTTTTCCATCGTTCCTATGTCCAAATTCGTTCACTTGCACGTCCATTCGCACTACTCCCTCCTCGACGGGCTTTCTAAAATAGACGATATCGTAAAGCGCGCCAAGGAGCTTGAAATGGACTCCATCGCCATAACAGATCACGGCGTTCTTTACGGCGCCATCGAATTCTATAAGAAAGCGAAGAAGGCGAACATCAAACCTATCCTCGGCGTCGAGACCTATGTTGCCCCACGCGACCGGTTCAGCCGGGATGCGAACGAGCGATATTACCATCTCGTCCTTCTCGCCCAGAACGAAGAAGGCTGGAAGAATCTCATCCAGCTTGTCACAAAAGCCCATCTCGAGGGCTTCTATTATAAACCGCGCATAGACAAAGACCTGCTGCGCGAACACAGCGCCGGCCTCATCGGCCTCTCGGCTTGCTTAGGAGGCGAAGTTAACAGCGCTCTAATCGGAGGCCGCCCGGAAGAAGCGGAAAGATTGGCGCTCGAATATGAAAATATCCTCGGCAAGGGAAATTTTTATCTTGAAGTTCAAGACCATCCCCACACGCCGGAGGCCGTGAAACTGCGCGGCCTTGTCGCTGCGCTCGCCAAGAAGACCGGCTTGCCGCTCGTCGCAACTCAAGACAGCCACTACACCTACAAGGAAGAGGCCGAATATCACGACATCCTCCTCGCCGTTCAGACCGGCAACCGGCTTTCCGATGACGACCGCCTGACGCTCAAATCCGACGATTTCTCCATCCGGAGCGGCGAAGATATGGCGGAGCATTTCCAGGACATGCCGGAGGCCATCACGAACACAGTTAAGATAGCGGAACGCTGCAACGTGACGATCGAACTCGGTAAGGTCAAACTCCCCCACTTCCAAAAACCGGACGGCCAGAGCGCCATCGCCTACATGCGCGAACTCGTCGACGAGCGGATCAGCGAACGTTTCCCAGGCGAAAAATTGACGAAAGAAGTAAAGGAACGACTGGAATATGAGCTCGGCGTCATCGAAAAGACCGGCTTCGCCGATTACTTTCTCATTGTCCAGGACCTTGTGAACTGGGCCAAGGACCACGGTATCGCCGTCGGTCCGGGGCGCGGCTCGGCGGCCGGCAGCTTGGTCTCCTACATCCTCCGCATCACGGATATAAATCCACTCCTCTACGACCTCCTCTTCGAACGGTTCCTGAACCCTCAGCGCAACGAAATGCCGGATATCGACCTCGACTTCGCCGACAAGCGCCGAGACGAGGTTCTGGCCTACGCCCGCGAGAAATACGGCAAGGACCACGTCGCCCAGATAATCACCTTCGGAACGATGGCCGCCCGGGCCGCCGTGCGCGACGCCGGCCGAGCGATGGGCCTTTCCTACGGCTTCTGTGATCAGATCGCCAAGCTCATCCCCTGGAACGCGGAAAGCTTGGCCGAGGCGCGCGAGACCATCCCGGAACTTGGGGCACTTTATGAAAGCAACCCCGACGCAAAGCGCGTGATGGACGCCGCGAGCCATCTTGAAGGCGTCGCTCGGCACGCTTCTGTCCATGCTTGCGGCACCGTCATCTCCGAAAAACCGGTGTCGGAATATATACCGCTCCAGCTCGCCCCGCAGGACAAGGACAACATCATCACCCAGTTCGAAATGCATTCGGTCGAGGACCTCGGCCTCCTGAAGATAGACTTCTTGGGCCTCAAGAACCTGACCATCATCGAAGACACCGTCCGGCTCGTTAAAGAGCTCCACGATGTTTCGATAGACATTCCCCATCTACCGCTCGACGATAAAAAGACCTACGCCATTCTTCAGGCCGGGAACACGACCGGCGTTTTCCAGTTCGAATCAAGCGGCATGCGCCGTTACATGAAGGATATCCACCCGACCCACCTCGAAGACCTCATTGCCTTGGTCGCTCTTTTCCGGCCCGGCCCGATGGACCTTATCCCTTCGTACCTCAAGCGCAA
>DATJQA010000015.1:0-2849 GCA_035506115.1 Minisyncoccota bacterium
AATAGGTAAAAGTGAATAGGAAAATACAGCACGCCGCCCGGAAGGGCGGCGTTGATTTTGGTGGAGATGGTGGGAATTGAACCCACGTGTAAAGGAGAAGTCGGGAAACCTTCTACGAGCGTGTTTCAGTTAGGAACTGAACGAAAGCGACTCTTACTTTCGCCACCCGTCTAGAGTCATCTTCGGTGGCTAGTTCCCTTATATAAGACCGTTACTCACCTAAGGAACCCAAGTGAGACGATCCCTCAGTTACGCGTAAGCGAAAGCTGGGGCTGCAACTTTGGAGTTGGCAGTTAAGAGTTTTTGCCGGTTTTACGAGTCAGCGCTCGGCTCGCCAGTTTTCGACCCGCCTCTATCGAAGCCGGTCATCCCCGTATTTATCCGCCCGAAGTTCCGGCGACCGGAACGGAGGAGGATGAAATTATCAAGGCCTCAACATTATACGCGATTTCCCAAAAAAATCAAGACCGATACGCGAGTAGGGCTCGCGCGTCGGGACAATGCTTGTATAATGAAACCATCAGTGTTTCATGTCCCAGAACAATAATAACCGAGCGCCACTCTCGGAGCCTTTTACCCGTTGGTCCTTCTGGTTAGCCGGGAGCATCGTCTTGATCGTTGGCTTTGGCGTCGGCTGGCTAGCCGGGAGCGATTATCTGCATTCGTATTATGTTCACCAGCTCGCGAATTCTCCGAGCGGCATCCGGGAAGCAGTGCGGGACTATCCGTTAGTGAACGCGCTCCTCGCGACCGATTCCCGGAGCGATCTGCGCGTGGACGAGAATATCGACAAGAAACTTGACTCATATGTAGTAGCGGCGGAAGCCACGAGCAGCATAGAGAAAATATCTGTTTTTTACCGCGATCTTGTTTATGGCGAATGGGTGGGCGTGAACGAGAACATCTCATACGACCCGGCGAGCATGCTCAAAGTGGCCCACCTCATCTCTATTCTTCAGTTAGCCGAGAAGGATCCGAACGTTTTGAACTTGCGCCTGCCTTATAATTTTTCGCCGGAAGGATTCAACACGCTCACACCGGGGAAAAGCTATACGATCGAGCAGTTGCTCGAAGCGATGATAGTCAAGTCCGATAACGGCGCAAAAGATGCCCTTACGAGCTATCTTTCCAGTAATCAAATATTGGATGTTTTTGAGGAGCTCGGAGTCATGCCCCAAGGGAGCGGCAACTACGTCATTTCGGCTCGGAATTATTCCTTGTTCTTCCGGGTCTTGTACAACGCGACTTTCTTAAGCCGGGAGATGTCCGAAAAAGCCCTCGAGCTTTTAAGCCGTACCGAATTCGACGACGGCTTGGTAGCGGGCGTGCCACCCGGCACGACCGTGGCGCACAAGTTCGGTCAATACGATGTGATAAGGAACGGAGCACACGCCGCCATCGAACTCCATGATTGCGGCATTGTTTACCAGCCGAAAGGGGACGACTATTTCCTTTGCGTGATGACGCGCGGGAAGGACTATAACGTCCAGGCGGGCATAATTAAGACCATTTCGAGCATCGTCTATGGGGCACGCTCAGAAACGGCGAATTAGATTTGCTTTTCCGGTAAGGTTGGCGTTCAATACGGCCAGCGCCCGAGGCTCGGAGAGTTTCGGGAACAGAAGTTTTCCATAGAATCGAGAAGGGAGCGATCCGAATGAACGCAGTGATGCAGAAGTGGTGGGACGAACTTCGTGCGGCCGGCGCTGTTTGGCAGCATTCGCGCGACCCGCGGGCGCCGCACGTCGTGCTGCGGAGCGGCCGGCACTCGGACGGGTTCATCGACACCCTGCAGTACCTCTCCGCGGTGCGGAACCTCGAGGCCGCAGCTCACGCGCTTGAACGGGAGCTGAACTTCGAGCTGCGGGCCGGGACGGTCGACTGGGTCTTCGGTTCGCCGATGGCCGGCGTGCCCATCGCAACGGTGGTCGCGCTCCAGCTCCGCGCGGACCACATCGCCTTCACCGAGAAGACGGGCAAGGACGGGAAAGAGCTCGTCTGCCGGTTCGACGTGCCGGCGGGGGAGAGCGTGCTGTGCGTCGAGGAGATGAGCACGACGGGTCAGACGCCCCAGCGTAGCATCGACGCCATCCGCGCCCGGAACCCCAGGGCGCGCATCCTTCCGTACGTCGGCGCGTTCCTCATCCGGTGCGCGAACGATCCGCCCGAGCTCAAGGACGCGAAGTTCGTGCCCGTCGTGAGCTTGCCGATGCTCGACATCGCATTCAACGAGTGGCCCGCCGAGTTCTGTCCGCTCTGTCGGGTCGGCTCGCGGGCCATCGAGAACTGCAAGCGGGTCTGGAAGGATCTCCTCCGGACGATGGAGGACCCGACGCACCTCGTGCCGTAGGCGCTCCGTCGAGCCGCTCATTCCGCAAATCCAACCAAGGCCCAGGTCCTCCGTGACCTGGGCCGGTCGTTTTTTTTATTAACCGTCTTACCGAGGATGCCCCTCTTTTTTCTTAAGTTCCAAGCAGACCGAGTTGATGCAATATCGCTGACCGCCTTTATCTTTCGGACCATCGTCGAAGACATGACCCAGGTGGGCGCCGCAGTTCTTGCAGATAACCTCGGTGCGAACCATACCGTGGCTCGTGTCCGGCCGGAGCTCGATGTGCTCGAGGTTGGCCGGTTCGGTGAAGCTTGGCCAGCCGGTCCCGGAGTCGAACTTCGTGTCCGACGAAAAGAGTTCCTTGCCGCAAACGGCGCAGGCATACATACCTTCGCCGTGCTCGTTCCAATATTTGCCGGAGAAGGGCGCCTCGGTGCCTTTTTGGCGAGCAACCTGGAATAATTCTTCCGGCAGTTCTTCGTCTTTTTTCATTCGGTTTTGAGGAGTTCGCGAAATC
>DATJQA010000016.1:0-2956 GCA_035506115.1 Minisyncoccota bacterium
TCCGGAGATGGTTGGCACACTGACCGAAAGCTATCGGACAATAGCCATCGCCGGCGCCCACGGTAAGTCGACAACGACCGCCCTCGCGGCTCTTACGCTCATCAAAGGCGGCCTGGACCCGACGGTCATCATCGGCACACGCCTAAAAGAGTTCAAAGACAACAATTTCCGGGCCGGACATGGTTCTTTCTTGGTGCTCGAAGCGGACGAGTACGGTCGAGCTTTTTTGAACTACCGACCGCTCGTTGCTATCATCGCGAACATCGATGCCGAACACCTCGATACGTACGGTACGCTCGCGAACGTAAAACGCGCCTTCCTTAAATTCGCCGGGCACATCCAAACCGGCGGAACGCTCATCGCGAATCGGGACGACAAGAACACCGCATCTATCGCCCCGAAACTGAAGATCATCGCGAAGAAGAATAATTTCCGGCTCACCTGGTATTCACAGAAAGATCCGGCCACCCGCCGTATCCGCGCCGCTCTCTCCATTCCCGGCGCTCACAACGTTTCGAACGCCCTCGCCATTTGGCACCTCGGAAGACTTTTCAAAATTCCAGAAAGAAGCATCCTGACAGCACTGCGCGAATACCAGGGCGCTTGGCGTCGGATGGAATACCGCGGCCGGCGCGGCCCTATGCCCGTTTACGACGACTACGCCCACCATCCGACGGAGATAAAAGCGACGCTCCAGGCCTTCCGAGAAAAATTCCCGCGCCATCGCCTGCTCTGTGTCTTCGAGCCCCACCAGGCCGAACGGCTAAAAAGGCTCTTCAAAGATTTCGGAAAGTCTTTTGACATTGCCGATGAGGTCATCATCGTCCCGACCTATCGCGTTGCCGGCCGCGACCAAGACCACCCGCGCTGGAACGCGGAAGCGCTCGCAAAAGCCGTTCAAAAACGCCGACCGGACGAGCCCGTTCTCTACCTCGCCGACCGGCGCGATCTATCATCCGCCATCGACAGTCTGGCCGACGCTTTCCCAAAAAAACCGCGCGTCATCATAATGACGGGCGCCGGCACCATCGTCGACGAAACACCCCGAATCCTGACCGAAACCGCCACTCCTATTCCCTCTCAAAACCGGACCTGATATATACTTAACCGAATGTTCGACTCTTATAAGAACGCTGAGCAGTTCAAGGCAGACAACGGCTACGAAGAAAATGGCACTTGGTATCCGCGCGTAACGCGCATCGTCGGCATCAAGTCCAAGCCGGCGCTCCTTTTTTATTACGCCGAAGCCGCCAACTACTCGACCGCCAAGAACGCCATGGAAGAATCGGCGAAAGAAGGCACGCTGGTCCATGAAGCCGCCGAAGCCATCTTGCTCGGCCAAAATCCCGTCGTGGACCCTTTTATCGAACCGGCCATCGCCGCTTTCCGAAAGTTCTTGGCCGAAAATGACGTGGCCACGAAACCCGAATTCGTGGAGCGCCGCATAGTGAACCGCGAACACCGCTACGCCGGCACCATCGACGCCCTGGCGACCATTGACGGCAAGTTCGGCGTTCTCGATATCAAAACCTCGCAGGCCATCTATCGCGACTACAACCTCCAAACGGCCGCCTATATGGACGCCCTGAAGGATGAATTCGAGAATCTGGCGACGCGCTGGATCCTCCGTATCGATATGTACCAAAAATGCGACCGCTGTAACGCTACTCGTCGGACCAAAGGCGGCCGCTCGAAAATTCGCCGAAACGGCGGCACTTTTGTCTGCGCCCCGATGAGCCACGACTGGCACCCGCCCGAAGGTATCGTTGAGCTTCAGGAGTTCCCCTTCTGGCAGACCGATTTCGAGGGTTTCTTAGGCGCGAAAAAGCTGTGGGAGTGGGAGAACGAAAACTGGCTTAAGAAGATCGGTTATCTCGCCTGAGTCTGCACTTCTTGAATTATGATAGGCGGCCGCTCGTAATGCCGGGCGGTCAGATATCCTAACCCGAATCCAAGCAAGACCGCCCAGAAAACGATGACGCCGAAGACGATCTCTTTTTTATATTTTCCTAGAAGCTCAGATATTTTTCCCATCGCTCATAAAGCGCTCGCGTGGCGCGGAGATCGCCGACATTGTATCTCGCGATGTCGAGGTATTTCTTTGCTTTGAAGAGCGGGGCCACATCATCGCCGGTCACGCCGGCGGCTTTCGGACTTTCGATGCCGAAAGCCCGGCACCAGAGGTGCAGGCTTCCTTTTTTCCGGCTCGCGCCATAGAAGGTCAGCTGTTCCAAAAGATCGATATGCAAAGCATCCGGCTGGTGCTGATACAAATATCTACCCCGCATTAGGTCCTTTGTCGGCCTGATATCATGGATAGCCGAGCGCGTCACAAGGAACGGAATGTCGAACGACCGGCCGTTGAAAGTGATGAAAACCTGGTATTGCTTGGCAACCTCCCAGAACTTCTTGAGCATCTCCTCTTCGGTCATGGCCTTGAAGGTCATACCGTCCGCCTTCGTTTCCTCCGGTTTCTTGCCGGGCGCCTGATAATAAACGGCACCTTCGTTCTTGTAGAAATCGAGCATGCCGATGGCCACGATCTCGCCGGTCAAGGGTGAAAAACCCAGACCGTTCTTCAGGTCCTCAAGGGCCAGCTTATAGACCTCTTCGCTTTCCGATTCCCGCTGGATCCAGCGGGTCAGGTTCTCCTGGGTCGCATGGTCCAAGGCGTCGAAGTCCTCGCCGATGGTCTCAATGTCCAAAACAAGCTTGTTAGCGGTTGACATAATCGGGTCTTTCGATTATTCTATTATAACTTACTGAAGGTCCGCAATTTCTATCCATAACCAAAGAATATGGCTCATACTAAAGCCGGTGGTTCAACTAAATTAGGCCGCGAATCCCGCGCCAAACGCCTGGGCGTCAAGATCCAGGACGGCCAGCCCGTGGGACTCAGCCAGATAATCATTCGTCAGCGGGGTACAAAATACGCCCCCGGCGCGAACGTCGGTCG
>DATJQA010000017.1:0-3362 GCA_035506115.1 Minisyncoccota bacterium
GCCATTATCGCCGTGCAGAGCGGCGAAATAGGTTTGGCCGGCCACAAGCGGCGTTTCGAGGCCGCCCGCGCCGCTTTGTGCCAGATCAGAATTAGGAAAGAAAACATGGCCTATCGGTCGGCCGAGAAAGCCATCCTGGTCTTCATAGATAACGACCCAAACTGGCACTCGGACATGAATGGGGCCGATGCGGATGACCGGTCCGGGTATCTGGTCAGGGACGGTGAGCTCCAGGCCGACCGCCGAAAAATTGTTGTCCGCTGTGGGCTGATATTTTTGAAGCGCTTCGGGCAGATCGGATGAGGAAACGCTGTTCACGGACCCGGCCATTCTCTGGAGAGGAGCGATCTCTCGGCGCGCATTACTGAGGTCAAAGAATGGCCAGGCGATGAAGCCGGCTTCGGCGAGAAAGATGATCATAAAAGCGCTTGTGAGGAAAAATGAGCGGCGCATATCTCTTAAGTATAATAGAGCGGGGGATTTGTTATAATTCATTCCAAATGGACAAAGAACTACTTGATAGATTCACGGCCCTGGAAAAGAAGATCGATTCCATCTACCGGTCTGTGGAGGTAACGAAAAAGATCTTCATTTGGACGATCGTTATCACGGCCGCGACCGTTATTCTGCCGCTCATAGGCCTCGCGTTCGTCATCCCGCAATATCTGAACGCTTTGACGACCGGTCTTAAATTTTAAGAACTCTGAACGTACGACCGCCCCGACCGTCAGTGTGTCGACGGACGGGGCGGGGTGTTCTTTTTGTGTTTCAGCTGTCCGCGCAATGCGTTCTCGTAGGCGAGCGCGATCTCCTGATACGGGCAACGGACGCCGAAGTACCGAGTAAGCGCTTTGACAAGGTCCTTGACCGCGCCATTGTCTCTCAGGAAGTTCGCCGCCGTCGGGATGGCGTCGTCCGGATCGAAGAGGTCGACGATGCCGTCGCCGTTGCCGTCGACGCCGTAGGGTTCCAGGTTGAAGGGCATGAACTGGATGAGCCCGAAGGCTCCGGCCCAGGAACCCCGAATGGCGGCGGGGTCGAACTTGTTGTTTCGGCAATAAACAAGGAACCGGGCTAGAGTCCGAGCCGCTTCCTGCCACTTGCTGTGGCTCGTCATCGTTTCTGTATAGAAGACGTAAGCGACGACGTTGCGGGCGTTCTCCGGATCGAAAGCGAACATTCCGAAGTTCGATTCGACCCGGATGAGAGCGACGATCGCGAGAGCGGGAACGCCGTATCTCTTATCGGCCCGCTCGAGAGCCGTCCGATGTTCTCGATGGAAGTCGATGCCATCCGCGAGCGAACCGTCAGCGAGAACCTCGTTACGGAACCGGGTCCAGTTGATGGCTCTTTTCGGGCGGTAGACGCGCGGGTAGATGGATGGGTCGAGGTCAAGAAAAGACGCGAACTCTTCCCGCGCCAAGCCGGCGGTACGGCACGCTTCTTCAAGATAGGCGAGGCGCCTGGTCCGTTCTATCATCAGCCTGTTCCAGGTCTTTGGCGAAACGAACGGGTCGCGGTGTTCCTTCTGAGAATAGATAACGGTGCCTTTCGGTAGGTCATCGAACGGAGATGGATGCTGGCCCTTCGGAACGTTGCCCGAAAAGGCCGCCGCGAGCAGCAAAGTTGTCAACATTTAGCAGCCTCCTTTCGGGTTGCCGTCTGGCCGTTATTGTACGGGTCGGGGCCTGGAACGCAAGAGCTGGGATTCCTGTATAATGGGCGCATGTACGATAAGCGCATGGAAAGCCCCGCGCCGCTCTCGCCGGAAGCCGAACGCATCCGGGTCGGCGCTGTTTACGAGCACTTCAAGCACAAGGACCGCTACCGGGTCGTCGGTATCGCGCATCACTCTGAAACTCTTGAGGAATTCGTTGTTTACCAACATTTGGGACGGGAAGCCGTTTGGATCAGGCCGGTTAAGATGTGGGAAGAGCGTGTCGAGCTGGACGACTATAAAGGGCCGCGCTTTCGGCTCGTGGAAGAGGCGCCGGTGGGCTGATTTTGCCTCTGGGCGGTGCGTGCTAATCTTAAAGTGGACGCAAGAAAATGGAAGGTGGAACGTCATAATATTAAATGATCAGGCGGCTCATTCCATTCGCGATCGTCGGAGCTTTTGTGGGCGCGCTCATTTTCGCTGTTCAGTGGTGGCGCGCCTCCAATGAATTCGTCATCATGCCTGTTCCGCCGGTCGAGTCCTCGACCACTCCCAGTGCTTCGACCTCGACCAAGCCGGAAGATTTCGTGCACGTAGCCTCGCCGAAGTCGGATGATTACGTCAGTTCGCCGCTCGCGGTGACCGGCGAAGCGCGAGGAACCTGGTATTTTGAAGCTTCTTTCCCGATAGAATTGCTCGACGCCGACGGGAATAAGATCGCGAGCGGCGCGGCCCGAGCCACAAGCGATTGGATGACGGAGGATTTTGTGCCGTTCACGGCAACCCTTGTCTACGATGCGACGCCGGTGGGCGTCGGGACGCTCGTTCTCAAGAAGGACAATCCTTCTGGCGACCCGGCGCGGGATGCCGAGGTGCGCGTGCCGGTCCATTTCGAACCGCCTTCGGCAGCCGGGGGCGATAACGAAAAGATGCCAACGTGTCGGCCGACCGGCTGCAGTCGGCAGATTTGCTCTGACAAAGATATCTCAACGACCTGCGAGTACCGGGCTGAGTACGCTTGTTATCAGACGGCGAAATGCGAACGCCAGGACACCGGTCAGTGCGGCTGGACGATGACGGATGCGCTTATGAACTGCTTGGCCGCCGGCGGGCCAAAGAACGTCTTTCCGGAGTGATGCGCATCTTTGTGAAAGCCAAACCGCGGGCCCGCGCGGTCAACGTTCAGCGCGTGGATGAGGAGAATTACATCGTGGCCGTCACCGAACCGCCGGAGAAGGGTCGGGCGAACATTGCCATCGAGGCGGCTTTGGCCGAGCATTTTCATGTTCCAAAAGCGCGCGTCCGCATCGTTATGGGTCGCACGGCTAGGGAAAAGATGGTAGAAATAGACCTATAAATATGTCGCACCGCGCTGCCGCCCTCATTGTTCGTCACGGGCATGCTCTGCTGCTCCGACGCGTAAAGAACGGCGAGGAATATTATGTCATTCCCGGCGGCGGCATTGAAGAAGGGGAGACGCCGGAAGAGGCGGCTATTCGCGAAGTGAAAGAAGAAGTGAGCTTGGACGTCAAATTACACAAGTACCTTTTCCGCACCGAATATTCAGGGCGGGAAGGACATCATTTTCTTGCTTTGAAGTTTAATGGCGAACCTATCCTTGGCGGCGAGGAATTAGAACAGATGACGGATGCAGACCAAACCTATATAACCTGGATGCCGCTTCTCGATCTGCCGTGGCTTGAAA
>DATJQA010000018.1:0-6978 GCA_035506115.1 Minisyncoccota bacterium
CGATTTTTGGGCGAACCGGGCCAGCGCCGATGCGGCCATCAAGGAATTGGGCGTTATCAAAGAAACACTCGACCAGTACCGGGCCATCGAGGAAGGCCTTGCGACATTGGGAAAAGAATACAATGAAGATCTCTTCTTCGAGACGCGCCGAAAATTCCGTGAATTGGAGCTTCAATCGCTTTTCCGAGGCCGGTACGATAGCCAGCCGGCGATAATCTCCATATATCCGGGCGCCGGCGGAGATGATGCGTCGGATTGGGCCAGGATGCTTTTTGAGATGTATCTGAGTTATGCGAAACGGCGCGGCTGGACGACGCGATTCTTGGACGACAGCGAAAACCGCCGGACGGTGGAGATAAAAGGCGCCTACGCTTACGGCTATCTAAAGCGCGAAGCCGGCGTTCATCGGTTAGTGCGCATTTCTCCCTTCTCGGCTCAGAAGTTGCGTCACACATCCTTTGCGCTTGTCGAGGTCGTGCCCGACCTGCCGGCTCAGGACGAATCGAAGATCGACATTCCGGAAAGCGACTTGAAATGGGAGTTCTCGCGCGCCGGCGGTCCCGGTGGTCAGAACGTGAACAAAGTAGAATCGGCGGTGCGAGTGATGCATTTACCCACCGGCCTCGTCGCCGCTTCGCGCGCCGAGCGAGCGCAGGCCCAGAACCGCGAGCGCGCCCTCTCGCTCCTCAAATCAAAACTGGCCCAGCTTATGGAGCAGGAGAAGGTCGAAGAGCTTTCCGCGCTTCGTACCAAGGTCAAGCCGGAGTGGGGAAGTCAGTTGCGCTCGTACGTTCTCAATCCTTATCAGCTCGTTAAGGACCACCGCACCGAGACCGAGACGAGTCAAGTGGACGCTGTTCTTGCCGGTGACTTGGACAAATTCATCGAAAGCGAGGTAGAATTATTAGGTATAACCGGCACGTAATTCTACTTGCCGTTTTTGTTCGGGAAACAAAAGGCAATGATAGCTTTTCAAAGCGTCTACAAGATCTATAACAGCCATTCGACCGCTCTTGAGGACATCAATTTCAAGGTGGCGCCGGGAGAGTTCCTGTCGCTCGTCGGTCGGTCTGGGGCTGGTAAATCGACCATCATCAAGCTCTTGATCGGCGAGGAAAGACCGACCCGAGGGCGCATCTTCTTTGGTCAATACGAAGTGAACAAGCTTAGGGATAGCGAGCTACCGGCCTTCCGCCGGCACATTGGCATAGTTTTCCAGGATTTTCGTCTCTTGGTCGCCAAGAATGCTTACGAGAACGTGGCTTTCGCTCTCGAGGTCGGCGGCCGCCCCTCCCGTGAGATAAAAGAGCTCGTGCCGCAGGTTCTGGACATGGTGGGACTGGGAGACAAAATGAAGAATTTTCCCCATGAACTTTCCGGCGGAGAGAAACAGCGCGTAGCCATCGCCCGGGCCATGGTCCATCGGCCAGAGGTCATCATCGCCGACGAGCCGACCGGCAACCTCGATCCCTTCCACGCGTCGGAGATCGTCGATCTTCTGAAGCGCATCAATCAGCTCGGCACGACCGTGCTTCTCGCGACCCACGACAAGGACATCATCAACACCATCGGGAAAAGGGTCGTGACCCTGGACCGCGGCCGTATCGTCCGTGACGAAGAGAACGGCAAATATATCCTTGTTTGATAAAATAGTGACTATAAACTAACCATTTAGTAAGCTAAAGAAATGTTCACTGTCTTTTCTCGCATCATCAACTACGGCTTCGTTAATTTTTGGCGGAACGGTTGGCCGTCGGCCGCGACCGTGGCTATTATGACCGTCGCCCTCCTGGTCTTCATCGGCCTCATCTTCTTCAATGTCATCATGACCCAGGCGGTGGCGAGCATCCAGGACAAGATCGACATCAGCGTTTACTTCAAAACGAACACGCCGGAGGATGAGATCCTGAACATCAAACAATCCATCGAAAGCTTGTCCGAAGTGAAATCGGTCGAATACGTTTCGAGCGACCGGGCCCTCCAGATCTTCAAAGAAGCCCATAAGGACGATCCGACCATCTCTCAGGCGGTGAACGAACTGCAGACGAATCCGCTCCTGGCCTCCCTGAACATAAAAGCCAAGCGGCCGGACCAATACGCCTCCATCGCTCAATATCTTCAGGCTCCCAATTTGACCCAGTACATCGAGAGCTTGAGCTATGCGAAGAACCAGGTCGTCATCGACCGGCTTACGAACATCATCGAGAACGTGAACCGAGGCGGTCTGGTCCTGACCATCGTTATGGCCCTCATTGCCGGCTTGGTCGTTTTTAACACCATCCGACTGGCTATCTATTCGAACCGGGATGAGATCGGCATCATGCGGGCAGTCGGCGCTTCAAATGCGCTGGTGCGCGGGCCGTATATGGTGGAAGGCGTTATCGCCGGCGTTCTTTCCGGTATTCTGGCGCTCATCATCGCCGGTCCGACAGTCTACACCGTTTCCCCGTATTTTAGTAACTTCGTGCCGGGCCTCAACATCTTCCGGTATTTTACCGGCCACCTTATGACCCTTCTCGGCTACCAGATACTCTTCGGGATCGGCATCGGTGTTTTCTCGAGCTTCGTGGCGGTCCGGCGGTACTTGCGGAACTAGTTAAGCCATTTTGAGGAAAAAAAGAGCGCCCTTTTCGGGGTGCTCTTTGGTTTTTACCGAACGATCTACTAGAGGTTCAGACCCGGTCTATTGCCCGTTTCATAAACATTCACGTTGTCGCCGCCGTCGTTGATCAGATTGTTGGTATACTTACTGCTTTCCAGAAAAGTATTGAGCTCGTATTGCCAAGTGCTGGTGGCAGCATAAGCGTAGTAGGTGGAAGAGTTGTTGATCGGATCGATCGGCAAGGCGCTGACGGGCGTGCCGGCACTTATCTGGGTCAAGTCGACGGGGAGCCAGCCGGTTCCGTCAATATTCCTAAGGAGCGCTGCCGTTGTGCTGGCATTGCCGCTGGAATACGTGCCACTGAAGACGCCGCACTTCGCTGCCGTTGTGCCGTTCGATTGAGGGGTCGAGAGGTAGCAGGCGTTGTAGCCGAGGCCGCCGGTGGCCAGGTTCGGGGTCCGAACGTCGACGACGTAAAGGTTCAAAGCGGTCTTTAGGGTGCGCATGTCTGACAGTCGCCGCGAGTCGCGGGATTGTTTCAGGAGCTCGGTCGGATTAAGGACTATGACCACCACGACCGAAAGGACGATGATGATGCCGATGACGACCAGGAGCTCGATGAGGGTAAAACCGCCCTCCGGCGACCCGGGTCCTATTCCTCCGGCGTTTCTATGTTTGAAGCCGCGCATGAAAGCGTAGGCGATTATTCCGGCGATGATGATTATTATGAAGATGGCAGCTCGGACGTTGTTCAGGATGCCATCTCTCTCTTGGAACGCCGAGGCGATGGGCTGTTGAACAATGACCGCCCAATGGTATTTTTGGATCTGCCGGTAGGCAGTGAGGCGTTCTTCGTTCTCGATTTGATTATAGAATACATTGATGCCTTTTTCTTCTCGAAACGCCGCCTGGACAGCCGGAATGCTCGAATAATCAACGAGTTCGCCGTTCTTCAGGTCGTACTTCGGATGAGCGATCACCTGACCTTTTTGGTCGACAAAATAGGCGAAACCATTCGGACCGACCTCGACGCTGTTGCTCAGATCAAGGAACCGGTAGACGGGGACCTCGAGAACAATAATGGCCTGGAGAGCGTTATGGTCGTCCCGGACCGGAACCGCGACGGCAACGATATTGTACTGCGGGGTGGCGGTCCGATGATAGGCGCTAGAAAGATAATAAGGGAGATTGTCCTTGGCCACGGGTTGGAACCATTCTCGAAAAGAGAGGTTCCGGCCAATTTCAACGGAATTTTCCGGATAAGCGCCCTGTTCTATGCCATTCTCGTCCGTGACGACGATCCGGTCGATGAAGTCATCGGAGAGCGCCGGAAATCCTTGGAGGCGAGTAATGGCTGACATGGTTGCCGGCCATTGATTGTTCAGGGCTGAGGTCCGAACATTTTGGGCGGCGGCGAGCGAAACGCCGATATCGACAAGCCGGTCGAGTTTTGTTTTCAGGGCGTTTGCGGCCAGGTCGGTGATAGCTTGGCGGCGGGAAACGGCCAGGTCCGTTAGATCTCGGTTCATTCGGTCATACGCAAAATACCCGGCTGCTAGGATGGGTAGCGCCAGGATGAGAAAGACGCCGTATCCGACGAGATGGTGGCGCTGAGGACTGTTAGTCTCGGCCAGATCGCTCTTCATTATTTTTTAATTATAGCACTTATTATTGTTCATTATAGCAAAAAGCCGCTCTGTCCGGCGGCTTTTTGGTGGCGAAACGATACGGCTCAGTTCGAAAAACCGAAGTGTTCGTTGAAAATGGCCCGATAGATATCTTCCCGACAAACGATGCCGACCAGGCGACCGTCGTCGACGACCGGCAGACGATGAACACCGTGCGCTAGCATAAGGCCGCCGGCTTTAAGAATAGGCGCATTGGAACCGATGGTCATGACGTGGCGGGCCATGTATTCGACCACCGGATGAGCGGCCAGGGCCTCAATGCTCGTCTCTTGGGCTTCTTGGTCGATATCGTGGTCGTCCAGGAATTCCTCGTAGCGCGGGTACATCGCTCGGAAAAGGTCTTTCTCCGAGATCATGCCGACCACCGCCTGGTCCTCCGTAACGACCGGCAGGCCGGTTATCTTATGATCGTGCATAAGCTTCGCCGCTTCTTTATAGCTTGTCTGGGGATGGACGGTGATGACCGTCTTTTCCATGACATCACTGACCTTCATGGACGAATAGAGGGTTGGCCTTTGTTATACCAGTATAGCGCGTTTTTTTGAATGTCAAACCGTGCCGGCGGAGATTTGTTCGAGTCTACTTCTCCGATTGCGTCTTGGCCTCTACGCCCTCAAGGATATCGAGCACTTTTTGGTTCAAGATCATCGAGGCGACATAATGCCGCAGGTGTTCCGGGTCGGCGTCCGGATGGCGTTCCGCGAGGAGCTTCGCGTTCCACTCCACCGCTTCCGGTTCGGCGGTCAGATTTTCGGCCGTTGCTATCTTCTCGAAGATGAACTTGGTCCGAAGTTGTCGCTCCACGGCTGCCCGTTCTTCCTGAGCCGCCTTCTCTTCAGTCAGGTTCAGTTTCTTAAGATATTCGGCCATTGTTGTCTTGAGCGCGGCGACCCGTTGCTCTCGTTCTTCGCGCAGAGCCTCGGCCTCTCTCCGAACGATCATTTCCGGTAGGGCGAAGCTCGTTTTTTCAATAAGGGCGTCCGCGATCTTTTCCCTGTTCCGCCGGCGTAATTCCTCTTGTTTCTCTTCCAAAATGTTCTCGCGGAGTTTTGTCCGGAACGCCGCCACGTTCTCGAACGGGCCGAACTTCTTTGCTTCTTCGTCCGTGAGCGCGGGAATGATCTGGTCTTTCGGGGCCGGCGCGCCGGACGTTGTTCGGAGGCGCATGAGCTGGAGTTGTTTCACGGCCTCGTCTATCTCGGCGTCCGTGACGGTGGCCGTTTCTTTTTTCTCCATCGCCGCGCGGCCGATCTTTTTGTAATCAGGCAAGGAAAATTCCGGCTGGAGAGCGACCGTCATCTTGAAGGCGATCGGATTGCCCGGGGCGAGCTTCGTTATTTGGACCTCGGGTCGGCCGATGACCGGAAGCTTTTCGTTTTCGATGAGGGTCGGATAGACGTCTTGGAGAATCTCATCCACGGCGTCTTCCAGAATATGCATCTCGTTCACATGCTGACGGAAGATGTCGGCTGGGACCTGGCCTTTCCGGAATCCGGGTAGGGTGAAATCGCGGCGCGCCTTTTCGGAAATCTCAGCGACGTAATGACCCACAATGGCGCTCGGTATCTCGGCCTCGATCTCGGCCTCGGAGTTCTTGTTCCGGCGGACCTTCAGCTTTTCGTAAAGGGTTTCGGCGGGTGGCTGGTTCATTGTAGTAGATGGTGAATAACGGGGGATACGATACCACACCAAGCGCCGAAAAACAAAAACCGCCGGTATAAGCCAGCGGTTCTTGTTTCTTTACCGAGGGGCGCTTACCGAGAGAATTCCCGGCGCGGCGCGCGCGGTTCGAGCGGACGGGCTTCGTTCACCGTGATGTTCCGGCCACCCATATCCTTGCCGTTCCACATCTCAATCGCCGCGCTGGTCTCGTCATCGTTGGACATTTCCACGAAGCCGAAACCCTTCGAGCGACCAGTGAACTTGTCCATAATGACCGTCGCACTGACGACTGTGCCAGCCTTCGAGAAGGCCTCTTTCAGTTCGTCCTGCGTCGTGCTATAGGGCAAGCCGCCGACATACAAACGTTTCGCCATCTAATACTATTTTTGCTTATTCTAGTAGGACGACCTCTCGCGCGAACCGCTAGCTCTCAGATTCCTTATAAAATCCTAAGCTCTTTCCGGATTGGAAAGAGTCCGTTGAGAACCTACTATCGAGGAGAAATATACCATATGAGCCAGGAAAAAGCAACCCCTACACTTAGCGAGGAGTTCGAAGCTCTGCGTTCCGGGGTTTTTCAACGAATCGTCTAATTATCCGGTTTTAAACGTTGTTTCAGGCAAACCACCGCTTTCGAGAGAACGCTTCTCCTCGTTAAGCGTGGGGGCGAAGGATCAGAAACTGTGGTCCTTGACCATCGTCACAAGCTCCGTGAGATCGGCGGTCGCGACGCCGACGACGGAATCCGCGCCACCGTAGTAAACGTAGAGCTTGTCTTCGATGACGACCGCGCCGCACGGGAAGACGACGTTCGCGACCTGGCCGTTCCGTTCGTAGGGGAGCTCCGGTTCGAGAATGGGGTGGTCCGTTCGGGCGATTATTTCCGTCGGGTTCTCGAGACGGAGCAGGGCGGCGCCGAGCTTGTAGGTGTTCTTCGGGCTCGAAACACCATGATAAAGAAGGAGCCAGCCCTCCGCGGTCTCAATGGGCGGGGCGGCGATGCCGACCTTCACGTCGTCCCAGCGG
>DATJQA010000019.1:0-6821 GCA_035506115.1 Minisyncoccota bacterium
ATTCCTCCGGGATGATAGAGAGAAGGAATCGGCGCACACCGTGATGATCGAGGCTCAAGTAGAAGGAAGTGATGAAGACCGACACCGTTAGCGCCAAATTACCCAAAATGTCGGAGATAGCAGAGAGCGGCGCGGCGCTGGAGCCCAAAAGGTTCTCGGATATCTGATTCACGCCATTCGTCATAGACTGAATAAGTTGCCGACTGAAGATCGGCCCCCACGCAGCGGCCGTCGTCAACTTCGATATCTTCATCATGGCGTTGTTCAGGTCAACGATAAGAAGCGGGATGACCGCGTAGAACAAAAGGACCAAGATAAGAGCGCCGCTCAAGAAAACAACGACGACGCCGAGCGAGCGCGGCAAGCCGCGTCTCTCCAAAAAATCAACGATGAACTCCAGACCGGAAGAGATGATGATAGAGATGAAAAGACCGAGCAGGATCTTCCGTCCCATGAAAGCAACAGCGATGAGCGAAGCAAAAATAACGATACGCCATAAAGTTATCCAAGAGATCTCGTATATCCTTTTATCTACGGATGAGGGCATGCGCACATGGAATAGAAGTTAGTACTTCCACTCTCAGATTACACTGAAAAGCGCCCTGAAACAATAGGTTTTCAGGGCATAAGTGGCGGTCCTAACCCTAAAGCCGGAGAAGCTTCTTGAAGCTTGCCTCGGTCTTATGAGGCCCGATGAGCGCCAGGTTCAGGCGACGGTCCTGGAAGATGGTCCGGGCGAGGGCTCGGAGGTCTTCGGCTTTGACCTGATTCACGCGCCGGACAAGCTCTCCCGGCTCGACCACTTTCCGGCTCATGATCTCCTGGCCACCGTAATAGCTGGCCCACTCGTCAGAGGTTTCAAGGCCCAGAATGAGCCCGCCGATCATGTGATCCTTGGCTTTTTGGAGCTCTTTGGGAGGTATAAGTTCCTTTTTCACCCGGCCAAGCTCCTCGAGAATAGCTTTTACTACCTGAGGCGCACGGGCGTTATCGGACCCGGCTGAGACCTCGAAGTAGCCGTGATCCAAAAAAAGGTCGCTTCCCGCTCGGACATAGTAAACCGCTCCCATTTCTTCCCGGACCCGCCGGAAGAGGCGCGAGCTCATGCCGCCACCCAGCACGTCAGCCAGGATCTGGATGGCATATCGGCGCTTATCGAAGATATCGAAAGCCCGGACACCCAGGACCAGATGGGTCTGGTCCGATTCCTTAAATTTGGCGAGGACGGCCGGCTTCGTCTGATGTTCCGTAGTCACTGGCTTACGGGCCGCCCGGACCTTTGGCAGACCGCTAAAAAGCTTCCGAATGGATTCTGTGACCACTCGTTCGTTGAAAGCGCCGGCTACGACAACAACGGTCGTCGAGGCAATGTAACGGGCCGAGCGGTACTTCAGAAACTCTTCCCGCTTAACATTTCTGATGACCGACTTCTCGCCAGCGATATCCCAACCCGCCGGCTGGTCGCCGTAAAGAAGCGCCGTGAAGATCTCCTGGACGCGTCGCATCGGATTGTCCTCGTACATATTTATCTCCTCGATGATGACGCCCCGCTCTTTCTCCAGTTCCGCCGCGTCAACGATCGGGTTCAGATAAAGGTCGGAGACGATGTCGATAAGCTGGGGCAATTTGTGGCTCTGCGCCTTTGCCCAATAACCGGTATATTCCTGGCTGGTGAAAGCGTTGTACTCCGCACCCAGAGAATCGAGCTCCGTCGAAATGGCGCTATGGGTCGGCCGGTGCGTCGTCCCTTTGAAACACATGTGCTCCAGGAAATGCGACAGGCCGTTGATGCTTTTCGTTTCATATTCCGAACCGGCCTCGACCAGAACAAGAATGGTGGAGGCTAAACTTTTCGGTTGCGGCGCCAGGATCAGGCGCAAACCATTCGGGAAAGTGAGCTTTTTGAACATAGGGCCATTATAGAAGGCGCGCGGAAAAAATGCGAGGCCGCACCGAGCGGAACGCTAGGCCGTTAAAGTATCGATGTCGTCCTGGAACTTCTCGGCTTGAGACACGACCGCTTCACCGTAGGTCCACAAAAAGCGCGACCAGTTCCCGCCGGCATAGTAACGGGCGGCGGCTTTGCGCTCTTGAGCGAGCGAGGTGGCATTGGCCGCCCCGGCATCGGCAAGATACAAACCGGTCGCCACAAAAGCGTCGGCGTTGTTCCATGGCGAAGCCGGCGAGCGGCCGGTGATAGTAGCCACTTTGTCGCGGTAAAGCATCCACGTCGCCGGCACGAATTGAGCCGGTCCCATTGCCCCGCCGTAGACGCCATCCTTGTTCGGACAAGAGACCTGCACAGAATCCGGACTGATGTTCAGCTCGGCCACTATCTGAAGATACAAGGCCTGGTTCTTCGGGCTCATAGCTGTCTGATAGCTGCACTTACCGACGTTCTTGCCGAGCGCCGACTCGCGGTCCAGAACCGCCAGGATCATGGCCGGCCGGACGCCTGTCGCCTGGGAGGCCAGCTTGGCATATTGATAAGCTTGATCGAAGGTCAGTTCACCGCCGCCTAAAAGCTCGAAGATCCGGCTCCTGATCTGGGCGGCTGTTGCCTTCGTGTCCTTCAAAAGCTGCTGATATTTCGATTCCTGGCCCTTGGTGACGGTCAAAAGCTGGTTCTTTTGCTGCTTTGTCTGGTCGGCTTCCTGCTTCTGGACAGATTGGTATTCCTGGAGAGTGGTCGCATCCGCTTTGGCCATCGCGTACTGCTGCTTCTCGTTCTCGAGCGAATCCTTGAGGTCCGAGATCTGATGAATGGTCGTCCGGAGATTGTCCTGAAGGACGGCCAGGCTGTTCAGGTTCGAGAAAAAATCGGATAGCTTGGGATTCTTAAGGAAGAGTTCCAGATTGTTCGTCCGGTCTGCCTGGTAGATATCGTTCAAGATGCTCACGAGTGCCGCGCGGTTCCTCACGATCTGCTCCTGGATGCCATCTATCTCGGTCTGCTTCTCCGAGATCTTGTCATCAAGGTCGGTGATCTGAAGGGTCGTCGCTCGAATGCGCAGATTGAGCTGGGTGATCTTCGCGTTCAAAAGGTTTATCTCGTTCTTCAGGGAACTCCCCTGCTTTTGATAGCTCACCACCTGGTCTTCGTACTGGCCGATCTGGTTCTCGAGGTCGCTAAGCTGGGCTTCGAGGGCGGCGCGTTCCTCCGGGCTCGCGGTCGCCGCAAAGCTCTGAGTGGTCGGCGCCGAAACTGATCCGAGAATGAGGACCCAGGAAGCGGTCAGAACGGTGAAGAGCTTCAAAGCGCCGGTCAGCTGGATCCGGAAGACGCGCCGATAGCTCAGGTTCACGCGCTCCAGCCGACGCTGGTGCGTTCCGCCACGATCGGTCGTGATATCAGAAACGAATTTTGGCCTGACAAATTTGGTCATTGTTTTGGCCGTGGGATTTCATTATAGCCGACAATCCGTCCTCCCGCGCGCCGACCTCTGCATATTCTGTCAATAAGATAAACGGAACGAAAAAACGCCGGTTACGCCCGGCGTCATTTCAAGATGCAGCTTCGCAAAAAATTATCCCTCGGAACCGCTCTCTTGCTCCTTCTCCCGTTCCGCCTTCTTCTCTTCCGTTTCCACCGCCACCGTCGTCACATCGACCGCCGGCGCGGGCGCAACCTCTTCTTCCTTCATCCGACCGGTCACGGTCGCCACGACCGCTTCCGGCTCGATAAGCACGCGGACATTCTTCGGGACAACAATGTCCCTCACGCGCACGCTTTGGTTCAGCTCGGCGAGAACGGAGACATCGACGGTCAAGTGATGCGGCAGATCTTTTGGCAAAGCTTCTACTTCAAGCTCGGTGAGCGAACGATTCAAAAGTCCGCCCTTCTCTTTGACGGCCGGCGCTTCGCCGACGAACTCGAGCGGCACGTGGGCCGTGAGCTTCTCATCCATACGCACCTCGTAGAAATCAAGATGAGTGACCTCGCCGGAAAGCGGGTCGCGTACGACATCATGAACAAGCACGTTGTGCTTCTCGGCAGCGCCCTTGCCACCCGCGACCGCGAGCGAGAGAACCGTGCTTTCGCCGGCCTCTTTGAAGACCTTGCGGAATTCTTTGGCATCCACCGCGAGGTGGATGTTCTTCAAGCCATGCCCGTAAAGCTCGGCCGGAATGAAACCCTGGCGCCGAAGCGCTATCACGGCTCGGCCGAATTTGTCGCGTGTTTGAGCGGTCAGTTCCATAACGATAATAGCTGATAAAACAGCCGTACCAATATAGCAGAGGCCTTGCCTTTTGGCAACTCCCGCGCCAAGGAATAGGCCTCAGATATTATTGAAAAGCTTCAGTCGGTTCGTAACCACTGTTTCGACATCAACCACGGCCGGACCGAGCAATTTATAGGGCGTCAATTCTTTCGCATCTGCCGCGAGGGCCTTTTCCACGCCCCGCCGCCAAGCCAGACGCAGCTCCGTCGAAACATGAACAATGGTCATGCCGGCTTCGATAGCCGCCCGAAAGCTTTCGTCCGACGTGCCGGAACCACCGTGAAGCGTCATAAAGATGCCGGTCGCCTCAGCGAGCTGCCTCACGCGCTCGATGTTCAATTCCTTATGCGTTTCGCCGGCCACCATCGAAGCGAGCATCCCGTGCATGTTCCCGACCGCCGGCGCCAGGACATCGATCTTCGTCTCGGCCACGAATTGGCGCGCCTCCGCCGGGTCCGTGAGCGCCAAGTTCTCCGGCACCCTCTCGTGCACTTCCGAACCGCTCCCTATCCAACCCAGTTCGCCCTCGACAACAATTTCGGGATTCAGGGATTTCGCCATTTCCACCGCCTGCTTCGTAAGTTTTAAGTTTTCCTCGAACGGCTTATCGGAAACATCGAAGATAACTTCATCGAAACCGGCCCGCACCGCCACCTCAAGCTTCTCGAGCGAATGCGTGTGGTCGGCGTTCAGATAAATGGGATGGTCAAGCTCTTCGCGGAGCGACCGGGTGAGCGCGACCGCCGATCTGACACCGACGAATTCCCGCTCGCCCTCGGAGAGGCCGATCAAGACCGGCACGTTCAATTTTTTAGCCACCGCCACAACGGCCTTCAGGGCCGCCAGTTCGGAAATATTAAAATGGCCGAGGGCGACCTTTTTCGCCTTCGCCTCTGCAAGCACTTCCCGAAGACTCATCATAAGAACGGGATGTAATCGAGGGCCATCTCAATGACGGCGCCCAAAGCGTCCTTCAAGTAGACCAGTTGGAAAAAAGCATCCTTCAAAAGACCCATGGATACTATTATAACGTATGGACCCTTACCGGCACGTGCTGCCAGCGTTTTTCCGAAAGCTGGCGCTTCGTGAGAATACCGGGCTGGGCGCCGATATATTCCACGACCGAGGTGCTGTTCGCCAGCGCCCGGCGGATAGCTTCGCGCATCGCGGCCTCGCTGTAACAGCCGTCCGAGACCGGTTTTTCGCGCACCAAAGCAGATACGAAAGCGCTACCAAAGGCGTCGCCGGCGCCGGTCGTGTCCACGACCCGGGCGCGCAACGCTGAAACTTCATAAAGACGCTTTCCATCCGAGACCAAGGCACCGTTCGGCCCGTCCGTCATGAGCGCGATGCCGCTCACCCACTCGTCGAGCCACTTGAATATCTTTTTCTCCGCCGCGTACGGCAAGCCGGTAAGATAAGCCGCCTCTTCGCGGTTCACGCTGATGAGATCGAGGTGCTTCAAAAGCGGCCGGAGCCTCGATGCTCCCATCTCCAAATAATGCGCTGACGGATTCATTGCGATCTTCGTCCCGTTCGCGCGCAAGCGCTTGATGACCGCAAGCATCACGCCGAGATCGATGCGACCCGGTACGATGTAGGCCCACCGCGCTTTGAGCTTCGAGAACGGGACATTGCTCTTGGCCATATCTTCCGAAGCGCCCCGGTAGTTCAGGATGGTCCGCTGACCGGTCGGCGCGACAAGCACCACCGAGTAAGCCGTCATTTTCTCCGCGTCGAACGCAGCCCAGGAAACGACGCCCTCTTTCTTCATATCCTTAAGGACCGCCTGACCATGATTATCGGCCCGGCCGATCTTATAAAGCGCCGCCGTCCGGAAGCCCTGGCGGGCAAAGGTCACAGCCGCATTGGCGGCTCCCCCACCGACCGTAAAGACGGGCGTGTCTACTTCGAGCTTCGCGCCGAGCGCGAAGGCCTGGACCTCGCCGGTCGGAAAACCAAGACGCTTAAGATGTTTCGGGTCGTGAACGATGCGAAAGCCTTTGCTGTGCAGGAAAACATCCCGCGTCGCCGTACCGATAGTGATGACGTCGAACATATTCTTTATTATACCGCCCGGCCGGCCATTGGTCACCTATTGAACAACGCGCATGAACTCCTTGGCGTAGGCCGCCACCATCGCGGACCCCGGCACGCGTTCCATCAAGGACCTCAGCTCGACCGCAGCCGCCGGCCGCTCTTCGATCGGAATAGTGTCCGGCGGCCGGAAGGGGCTAACGTGGAAGAGGCCGTAGCGCTCAATGACAGTTTGATTTTCCGGAACAGCGCGCACGAATATCAGGGCTGCGTCGTCCCAATAAACGAGCGGCCAGCCGTCCGCCTTGAGACGCCGGACCAATGGCAGAATGGAATCGACAAGGGAGAGAGGGTAATACTGGAGGATCATTGCGTTCACATGATACTTCTCGTCGCGCAGCTCGACGCCGCCGGGCAGGTCACCCACAATGTCGAGCAGTTCCTCTACCGGCCGGCCGGCGTAAACTTCCGAGCGACCGTCGATGAAGACCTTCTCGCTCGGCCAAAGACGCCAAATAAGATATCCGCCCGAATTGTAAAGATTGAAGAACGGACCGCGCA
>DATJQA010000020.1:0-13285 GCA_035506115.1 Minisyncoccota bacterium
GGGTCGACGGGGTCGGGGTCGTCGGGCTCGCATGGTACATTCCAGACCTCACCGTCCCTCCAGACCACACAGTTATTGTCGTCATCCGGAGGCGGAATAAGCTCCGGTCCCGTGAACCACCTCGGCACCGCTTCCGGAACATTCCCGACCGGTTGCGATACGCTCCGCGGAATCTCGGCGTACGCCACGATGCCGAAGAACAGAACTAGGCCGAAGAACCGAACGGTTCGGTTCGCTATCCGTATCATATAGGCCTCCAATGAGAACGCTCCGTTCATCATAGCAAATATTTTCATGCTAAACTCGTAATAGCCTTGGAGGACAACGATGGAAGACCAGAAGCCGCCGCCCGTGCCGCTCCGCGAGAACCTCGACCCTCGGGTCGTCGAGGCTGAGCTCCGTCTCCGCTTGCCGGGCGTCCTGCGCGCCGTCGCCAAGCTCGAGGAAGCAAAGCGCGTGAGTCGCGAGGCGCTCGAGCTCGAGATCACCATCTGATGTCGGACCACCGCGTCCGACGAAAAGGCCGCCGCCCCACTTCGGGACGACGGCCTTCGCAATTTTTATTGAAGAAAATCCGATTTTCCCGTATCATATTCGCGTCATGACCATCGCCTACGCCGCCGAATCCGCCATTCATATCTCGCTCAAAGCCGAGCCGGTTTTCCATATCGGCGCCTGGCCCATCACGAATTCGCTCCTCCTCTCGACCATCATCCTCTGTCTCCTCTCCGGCCTCGCTATCGCCGGCAAGCGCAAGCTGGCCCTTATTCCCGGCAATATCCAGAATGTCTTCGAAATGTTCCTCGAGGCGCTCCTCGACCTCATGGATTCCGTCTTTGGTGAACGCGCGAAGTCGGAAAAATATCTGCCGCTCATCGCGACCATCTTCCTCTTCGTTCTTTTCTCTAATTGGTTCGGCCTTCTGCCAGGTGTGGGCGCCATAAAGATGATGACAGAGGAAGGTTCGGTGCCGCTTCTGCGCGCCCCCTCGGCCGACTTGAACTTCACCATCGCGCTCGCCCTCATCGCCGTCATCTCGGTCAACATTCTCGGTGCGGTCGCCATCGGCATCGGTCCGCGCCTCAAGAACTTCTTCAACTTCTCGGACCCCATCGCCTTCTTCATCGGCCTCATCGAGCTCGTCTCCGAAGCGGCCCGCATCGTCTCGTTCTCCTTCCGTCTTTTTGGTAATATCTTCGCCGGCGAAGTGCTCCTCACCATCGTCGGCTTCCTCGCGCCCTATTTCATTCCCCTGCCGTTCCTTTTCCTTGAGGTCTTCGTCGGCTTCGTCCAGGCCCTCATCTTTTCGATGCTTTCTGTCGTCTTTATTGCCATCGCAACCGTAGACCACCACGCCGCCGAGCACGCGTCGGCGCATTAAAGCGGCATTTGGCGTTCCGGCCGATTTCCTGCTATTATATGGCTGTTTCGCGTCGCTCGCGCGACCCGGAACACGCAACCAAAAGGTCGCCTTTTTTAATTCAAATACCCCCATGGACATCGCATCAGTGAAATTGTGGGCCACGATGGGCACCATTATCATCGGCACCATCGCCCCGGCCATCTCCATCGGTCTCATCGGTTCGAAGGCGGCAGACGCCATCGGCCGGAACCCCGAAGCGGCTCCGAAGGTCCAGACAGCCATGATCCTGTCCCTCGCCTTCGCGGAAGCCATTGCCATCTACGCGCTCGTCGTCGCTCTCATCATTAAGTTTGTCTAGGTCCACAAGTCACAAATCACATATCACGTATCGATTGTCTCGTGTTGCGTGATACGTGCCTCGTGATATATGTCTGAACTCTTCTCCCAACTCGGAATTGATTGGCGGCTCTTAGCAAGTCAGGCCGTGAATTTTCTTATCCTCCTCACGGTCCTTCGGCTCTTCGCCTATAAGCCGCTCATGAAGATAATCGCCGACCGGCGCGCCCGCATTGAGGAAGGCCTCGAAAAGGCGGAAGAGGCCGACAAGCGCCTGGCCCAGATGAACGATCTCGCCAAGGAGAAGATGAAAGAAGCGGACCACGCCGCCCTCCGGGTCATTCAGGACGCCGAACGGCGCGCCAAGGACCGCGAAGCGGCTCTGCTCGAAGAAGCTCGGAAGAAAGAAGAGGCGCTCCTCGTCGAAGCGGACCAGATCCTTCAGGCCAAGGCTCACGAAGCGCGCGCGAAGATAGAGAAAGAAGCCGCCGGCCTCGTGCGCGACGCCATCGTGAAGACCGTCGAGCTCGATCCCAAGGCCGTCGACGAGGCGCTCATCAAGAAAGCGCTCTCGAGCGCCAAAAGAACCGTCTAGCGATGAAATACGCTCCCGCGCTCTACGCTCAAGCTTTCGCGAGTCTCGCCGCCCGCGCGACGACGCCCGCCGCCCGCGACGTGCTCGTGAAGAACCTCGTCGCGACAGCGATAAAACACGGCGACACTCGGGCTCTCCCGAAGATCGCCGCCCTCGCCGAGAAATTACTTGCGAAGCGCGCCGGTGCGAACATCTGGCGCGTCGAAGTCGCCCGGTCAACGAAAGAAACGCCTGCGGAGCTTCTCCGCGGCCTCGCCGGCAAGGACGACCTCATCGAAACGGAAGTTCGCCCCGAACTCGTGGCTGGTCTCCGCATCACTCAGAACAACGAACGCGAATTCGACGCCACGCTCGCCACCAAACTCACCAAACTATTCGCCCAATTCTAAACACACTTCGGCATGAGCTACGACATCATCGAGAAACTGAAAAAGGAGATCGCCGGTCACAAAAGTAAGGACGAGTGGCAAGACGTCGGTCGCGTCCTTGAGGTCGGCGACGGCATCGTCAAGCTCCAGGGTCTGCCGAAGACGGTCAGTCAGGAACTGCTCATTATCCATACTGAAGGGGGCGATCGCCAAGCGATGGCGTTGAACCTCGAAGAGGAAACTATCGGCGCTCTCGTGCTCGATGATTATTTATCCATCAAAAGCGGCGACCGCGTCGTCGGTACCGGCAAGGTCCTTTCTATTCCTGTCGGGCCCGAACTTATTGGTCGCGTCTTGAACCCGCTCGGTCAGGCCCTGGACGGCAAGGGTGACCCATTCGAGAAAAAGGCGGCGGCGGCCAATTACAATTTAGAAAATAAAGCTCCGTCGGTCCTCGACCGCCAGCCGGTCAACACGCCACTCCACACCGGCATCAAAACCGTTGATTCGATGATCCCCATCGGCCGCGGCCAGCGCGAACTTATCATCGGCGACCGCGGGACCGGCAAAACGGCAATCGCCATCGATACTATTATCAACCAGAAAGGGGCGAATACTATTTGTATCTACGTCGCCGTCGGCCAGAAAGAATCGAAGGTGGCGCGCATCGTGGAAACGCTGAAGCAGAAAGGGGCGATGGAATACACCATCATCGTTTTGGCTGGCGCTTCCTCCCCCGCTGCCATGTGGTACTTGGCCCCGCTCGCCGGTGCCGCCATCGGCGAATACTTCCGCGACCAAGGCAAAGACGCCCTCGTCATCTTCGACGACCTCTCGAAGCACGCCTGGGCCTACCGCCAGATCTCGCTCCTCCTCCGCCGCCCGCCGGGTCGCGAGGCCTATCCCGGTGACGTCTTCTTCCTCCATTCTCGCCTCTTGGAGCGCGCTTCAAAGTTATCGAAAGAAAAAGGCGGCGGCTCTTTGACCGCGCTTCCTATCATCGAAACCCAGCTCGGCGACGTGACGGCCTACATCCCCACGAACGTCATCTCCATCACCGACGGCCAGATCTATCTCGAATCCGACCTCTTCAACCAGGGCATCCGTCCGGCCATGAACGTCGGCCTCTCCGTTTCCCGCGTCGGTTCCGCCGCCCAAACGAAAGCCATGAAAAAAGTGGCGGGCAAACTCCGCCTCCAACTCGCCCAGTTCCGCGAGCTCCAGGCCTTCGTCCAGTTCGCCTCCGATGTGGATGAGACGACCAAGCAGCGCATCCGCCAGGGCCAGATCATCACGGAAATTCTGAAACAGGACGACCTCGCTCCCCTGCCGTTCGAACAACAGGTCGCCGTCTTCTACGCCACGCTGAACGGCTACTTCAACAATGTCGCCGTCGCCGAGGTCAAAACAACGGAAACGAAGTTCATGGAACACTTGAGCCAACTCCACGGCGAAATCCTGGAAACTATCCGCACCTCGCGCGAGCTCTCTGCCGAGACGGAAGAGAAATTGAAAAAGGCAATTGAATCCTTCTTCGCCGCCTAATAACGAAGAACTTCCATGATTGCTTCCATTCTAGTCGTAGTTCTCCCAATCGCCATATCTGGAATATTCCTTATTTGGATGTGGCTCGGCCTACCTCTCAGCGGGCACGTCCTCAATTACCTATTACTTGTCGTAGTTTCGCCAATAGCTATTCTCGGACTGTTTACAGAAGGAATGTGGCTGGGTACCTCAAAGATAAAATGGCTGCCCGAACTGCCAGCTGAGTCAAGATTCCGTCCGATAATAGGGAGTGGGCTCATTTTGCCTTCAGTTGTATTTTTCCTGATAAACATTGTCCATGCTGTCTATTCCGTATTCGTATTACATTCCCGCTATCAGAACGCGGGGCTACTTGCAGCCGCGACATTTCTCGTGGTTGCGGCGGTAGGTTTAACGTTAGTCCTCCCTCATAAGTCTAAGTTGAGCACGTTCGCTATCATTTTTGGCAGCGAATGTATCGCCATTTTTCTTATGGGAATTACCTGCGCCGCTTGCGACTTTGCTGCCATCGGCTTTTTCCTCTTCCTTTTAGGCCTCGGGCCGATAGTCTTACTTGGATCAAGTATTCTCGCTTTTGTCTCGCGGTTCATATACGTTTCTATGAGCCAAGAACAACCCGATATACGTAAATAAAGAAATCATGGCCGAATCCCTTCAAAATCTTAAACGCCGCCTCTCGGGCGTGAAGAACATCAACCAGATAACCCGGGCGATGGAGCTCGTGGCGGCGACGAAGATGCGTAAGAGCCAGGAGATCGCCCTCGCTTCGCGTTCCTACTCATATGCGGCCTTCGAACTCCTCGCGAATCTTTCGGGTATCGAACACGTGGCGCTCCCGCCCATCTTCGAACGGCGCGCAGTTAAGAAAACGGCCTTTGTCGTCGTGACCTCGGACAAAGGCCTCGCCGGCGCCTTCAACTCAAACGTCATCCGCACCTTCGACAAGTGGCTCACCGCCGAACTCGCAAATTCGACGACCGAGGAAACCTACATTGCCGTTGGCCAGAAGGCCGCGAACTATCTAGAAAAGAAAGGCGCCCTCCGCGCTAAATTTACGCGCGTGGGCGACTTCACGACCGTCGAACAGGTCCAGCCACTTGCCGACCTCCTCATCACCGGCTTCCTCTCCGGCGAATGGGACCGGGTCGTCGTCTTCTCGATGAACTTCAAGAGCGCCCTTTCCCAGGAGGTCATCCGGCACGAGATATTCCCTATCGACGTCGCAAAACTTCGCGAGACCGCCGAAGAGATGATCCCCAAGACCGGGCGCTACGCCGAGCTTCGCGCGAAAGGTGAGCTCAAAATCCTTGAAGCAGGTACGAAAAAGAACGAATACATTATCGAGCCGTCACCGGAATCCATCCTCGGTGACCTCGGCCGACATTTAGTACTTATGGAAATTTATCACCTCATCCTCGAAGCGAACGCCTCCGAACACGCTGCCCGCCGGACCGCTATGAAAAGCGCCTCCGATAACGCGTCGGACCTCGCGAGCGCCCTCTCGCTCGAATACAACAAGTCACGCCAAGCCCTCATTACCCGCGAGATCATCGAGATCGTCGCCGGGTCGGAGGCGTTATAACCATGACCCAAGAACAGATAATCAAAGTCGGCATCGGCGTCATGATACTCAAGGATGGGAAGATCCTCTTGAGCAAACGTCACGGCTCTCACGGCGAAGGTGAATATGCTTTCCCCGGTGGGCATCTCGAATATATGGAATCGTTCACTGACTGCGCAATTCGCGAAACCCACGAAGAAGCCGGAATAGAAATAAAGAATATTCGTTTCCTCTGTCTTGGAAATATCACGAAGTGGGCACCGAAACACTATGTCCACATCGGTCTTTTAGCAGATTGGACCAGTGGAGAACCCAAGGTGATGGAACCGGATAAGACCGAATCATGGAGCTGGTACGATTTAGATAAATTACCATCGCCATTATTCTATTCGTGCGAAATGGCGATCGATGCATATAAAAACAAAATTAATTATTACGACTCAAAATAAAAATATGAAAACAGGCACTATCGCTCAGATCATCGGTCCGGTCGTCGACGTCGTCTTCGACGAGAAAGAAAAATTGCCGGCCATCTACACCGCTCTCACCACCAAGCTCGGCGGAAAAGAACTCATCCTGGAAACGGTGAAGCACATCGAACCGGGCCGCGTCCGCGCTATCGCGCTCGAATCAACCGATGGTTTGGCGCGCGGCGGAACCGTGACGGATACCGGCAAGATGATAGAAGTGCCGGTCGGCCCAGAAACGCTCGGCAACCTTTTTGACGTCACGGGAAACTCTTTGAACGCGCCGGATACCAAGTTCAAGAAGCACCTTCCTATCCACCGCGAAGCGCCGAAGTTCACCGAGCAGTCCACCAAGACGGAAATTTTTGAGACCGGTATCAAGGTCATCGATCTCATCGCGCCGTTCACCAAAGGCGGCAAGGTTGGCCTCTTCGGCGGCGCCGGTGTCGGCAAGACCGTTCTTCTCCTTGAGTTCATCCGCAACGTCGCCGAAGTCTCTGGCGGTACGTCTGTTTTCGCGGGCGTGGGCGAACGCTCGCGCGAAGGCAATGACCTCTATCGCGATATGCAGGATTCCGGCGTCTTGAGCAAGACCGCCCTCGTCTTTGGCCAAATGAACGAAGTGCCCGGCGCGCGCGCGCGCGTCGCTCTTTCGGCGCTCACGATGGCCGAATACTTCCGCGACGAAGAGCGCAAAGATGTGCTCCTTTTCATCGACAACATCTTCCGCTTCTCCCAGGCCGGTTCCGAGGTCTCGACCCTCTTGGGCCGCATGCCCTCCGCCGTCGGTTACCAGCCGACGCTCGCTTCCGAAATGGCCGAACTCCAGGAGCGCATCACCTCGACCAACAAGGGCTCTATCACCTCCGTGCAGGCCGTTTACGTGCCAGCGGACGACATCACCGACCCCGCCCCGGCCACGACCTTCTCGCACTTGGACGGAACCATCGTCTTATCTCGCGCCCTGACCGAGATCGGTATCTACCCGGCCGTCGACCCGCTCGCCTCGAACTCGAACGCCTTGGACCCCAAGGTCGTCGGCAAGGAACACTACGAGACCGCGCGCGACGTCCAAAAGACCCTCCAGCGCTATAAAGAGCTTCAGGACATCATCGCCATCTTGGGCATCGAAGAACTGTCCGAGAACGACCGCCTCGTCGTGAACCGCGCCCGCAAAGTGCAACGCTTCCTTTCGCAACCCTTCTTCGTCGCTGAAGCCTTCACCGGCCAAGCCGGCAAGTACGTGAAGCGCGAAGACACGGTCCGCGGCTTCCGCGAAATCTTGGATGGCAAGTACGACGACCTGCCGGAGGAAAATTTCTATATGAAAGGCGGCATTGAAGAAGTGAAATAAAATGAAGGTCGGCATCTACTCTCTCAAAAAGACCCTGTTCGAAGACGACGCCGTTTCCGTGAATGTCAAAACGACGAGCGGCGAGATCACTATCCTCGACCATCACCGGCCGCTCATTTCCCAACTTGCGAAAGGCACCATCACCGTTCTCGACGCGCACAAAAAAGGGCACTTCGTGCCTGTGTCCTCTGGTTTCCTCGAGATTGACTCTTCGAACCGCGCGAAGTTCATCGTTGACGAATAGGCGTTTCCGAGATATCATAGGCCCCGGCACATCGGGGCTTTTTTGTTTTTGCCCCGCCACAACCCAACCAATCTGAGGAGGATCAATGGCCTTCGCCCTCATGGACGAGGAATACGCGTACGTCCGACACCTTCGGAAAGGGCTGCACGCTCTCCAGAAGATCGAGCCCGGTTTCTTCTCTCCGATCGAGACGATCTTCTTCGGCTGCCCGGACTTCCGGCGCCTGTGGGACATCCTGAACCACCAGGCCCACCTCTGCGGCTGCGGAGAGATCCAGAACCTGCCGGTCCACCTGCCGCTTTGGCACGGCGGTGTCGCCCGCCTCGACCCCGACTCCGAACTGAACATCGTTCCCGGTTCGAGCGAGGTCTTCTGGGCCGAAGCCAAGGCCGCGATGGACCTCACCGGCATCAAGCAGGTTCTCGCGTTAACGCACTTTCCGTGCGGCTGGGCGCGCGAACGAGGCGTGAAACCGGAGGCTCTGCTCAGATCCCACGAGATCGGCTTCAAGCGCCTTCAGGCCTACGCGGAGGACAGGGGCATCATCGTCTACCCCACCGTCCACGTCGCCTACGGCGATCTAGCCCCCGGCGGGAACAAGACCTACCTCGCCGACTTCGACAAGGCCCTCCTTCGGGCCGCCTGACGCCGGAAGCGGCGTCGCTATTGCCCCGAGCGCAACTCATCGCGTTCGGGGCTTCCGTTTATCTTGCCCTCTCAAAATTTTTCTGCGATAATCTTCCCGTCGTTATTAATAATCCATTAACCGTATGTCGCATAATTGTAGATCGCTCATCCTCCATTGTATGGACTTCCGTTTCGGAAGCGCTATCAAGAAACATCTCGAAGAGAACGGCCTCATGGATAACTGCGACATCGTGTCGCTCGCTGGCGCCGCCAAGAACATTCTGCCTTCGACACCAGAGGCTGAGCGCGAGCTCGTTCTCCGGCAAATAGAAATATCAAAACGCCTTCATCACATTTCCGAGGTCATCCTTCTGAACCACACCGACTGCGGCGCCTACGGCGGCCGGGCCGCCTTCGCTGACCGCGCCGTAGAAGATACGAAACACAAAGAGGACCTTGCCGAGGCCAAGAAACTTATCCTCGAACGTTTCCCCGATCTCACGGTCACGACCGCCCTCGCCCAGCTTGAACCGGACGGCCGCATCCATTTCGAAAAAACGGTCTAACGGGACCGATGGCGTTTGGCTCTGCTAACGCCCTTCATAAGAAGGGCTCGAGCCGGTTTCCTAAATATAAAGATAAGCACTATTAACACTGCGACGACCAGCCAGACAAAACCCAGATGGACAGGTGTTTGTCCGGCGAGGACAGGCGGGTGGATCTTCAGATATACCGTCCAACCCTCGCCAATATCCAATAAGCGAGTCACAGAAAATCGGATGGCGGTTGTGCTTGTTCCAGCCTCAATCTGTTTTGTGCACGCCTGCTCATAGCTGCCGTTCGAACCCGTGAAACAGGTGGCTTCGATCAAATTCGGCGCCAGCGCCTCTGGCAAAATAAAGACGGCCGAAGAATGCTTGATCGGCATCCCCCATCCGCTCCCGGTGATGTTCCACCCTAAGGTGTCGAGGCCGTTCGCGACCCCCATAATGTTCTGAACAAGGTAATCAATGACATAAGTGTGCACGCCTCGGACAAACACATTTTTGTCGCCGATGACGATTCCCAGCGCGTTGTTCGCGGTTGTCACAACGTACGCTAAAGGCGTCCCCTGGTCATCGGTCACGCCAAGAATACGAATGGTCAATTGGGGTAAGTTCTGGCCGCCCAGAGGGATGTTGCGAATTATTCCGAAATCATCAACAACGTCCCCGAAGTCATACGCGATCTTTTCCTGAATATGGACGCTTTTATCTTTAAGGACGGTCGCTGTCACATCGAAAGACGAGATGCTCGAAGCCGCTTGCGCACGTAACGAAAGACCCATCGTGATCGAAACAATGAGCCACCCCAGAAGCACGGCGCGGCGCTTCATAACTTCTCCTCCTTCGAAGATCGACAGGGCATTTTAAAGAGCGCTCTTTCTCATTATTTCGGCGTAACCATCAGATAACCGACCGGTCCCTTGAGCGGCCCGCCGCAGATCTGGCAATACAAAAGATATGTTCCGGCCTGGGTCGCCTTGAACGGCAGGATCGTCCTCAGGCCCATCTTGATTGGTGCGTGAAGGTCATATTCCGGCTGCGTTAGGTCATAAGTGTTATCAAAAGATGATACCTCGAACCGAACGTTGTCGCCCTGATTGACGATGAACGTAGACGGCACCATCTGTTCGCTATCAAGGAAAACCCGAAAGGCGCGCGTGTTCTTGATCGCATCGTAGAAACCTTTAGTTTCGCCGGTATCCGGAACAGCGACCGTGATAGGCAAGCCCGGCACCCTAACTTCCGGAACGTCGACGTGCTCGGAGATCGGCCAGCTGGTCGGTACCGGACCGTTTGGCGTATCAGAGAATGTCACGCCGGGATAATCCGCGATAAGGGCCTTGTTCGTTAAGATCTGATCGTTCTGGCGTGTCGTTGCGATGTGCCAAACACCGACGATCATGAGATCGATCGCCAGGACGATAGCCACGAACCGCGGCAGAGTGATGTTCTCCATGGCTTCTTGCTCCAATGATACCAGAACGGCCCTAATCTTCCACCAGCCACTGCACGCGTCCGATCGTGCCGTCCGTTAGTCGGACCTTGATGCCGCGGGGATGCTTGGCGTCAGAGGTCAGAACATCTTTCACGATGCCCTGCGTGTAGTTCCGCGTCCCGTAATTCTCTTTTTCGATGATCCAAACAGCCACGCCGGGTCGGATGGCCGAGCGCGGCGGCGGCGTTCTATTATCGAACGGGTTGCTCCGCATGATGCCGATGCTTGACGACGCGGATCTCTGTACCGCCCTTCTCCCAGCTGGCCTCGTCGAAAAATTGGGTGATGAAATAAAGACCCCGACCGTTCGGTTTTAATAAGTTCTCCTCGGCAGTCGGGTCGGGAACATTGTCCTGGTCATACGGGAACCCGGCGCCTTCATCGCGCACGCGGAGCACGATCTTGTCCTCATCAAGCGCCTCGATAGTGACGTAAACGTGAGTTTGGTCGCGAAGTTCAGGATGCTCTTTTATTGTCCTGTTTATCTCGGCGCCGATGGACTGGTCGGCCGACAAGGACGGCAAGTGAAGATTCCCGTGCCCGACCGCGTTCGAGAACATTTCGTCGAGAGCGGTCCTAACCCGATAGGCCTGATCCTCCGGCCAGCCAACTGCGTTCATCCGCCGCTCGATCTCGTCAGCCGTGTACCTAACCGTTTCGGTCGTGTTGGGCAGCTTAAAATCTTTCCGCTCGGCACCGGCTTCTCGATCAAAATATTGATCTTGATATTCCGGCGGCACCTCCGGCTCTTCGGCTCTTTCGTAGATGACTTTTCCCTCGGCCATAATGCTCATATCTTGTCCGAAAAATGGCCGCTTGTCCATTGTAAAATCATCGTCCGGCGCAGTTAACAAAACCGCGCCGGATTTCATGGCCCACCTTCCTTTTTCGGTCTTTCCTCCGTCACTCGGAAGAAAAGCTCATCTCGACCGGCCGCCGTGATGCTATAGCGGTCGACGAATGACCCTTTCTGCGACTCCTGTCTAGCAGCGACCCAACCCCGAACGCAAGCTTGTCGAAGAGCCTCTTTTATCTCGGGCCTTGGATAATCTCCTATCTCGGATTCAAGGCCGCTGAGCGTCAGGCTCCGGTCGGAACCGAGCGCCGCCAACTTCAGGAGAACTTCTGTCTCACAGCTCATTTCACCCCCGGGGAACTTCGACAATCATACCGAACCGCGGACGGTCCGTCGAAAGCGGCTCTCTGACCCGTTATTTACAAAGATATTTCCCTGGTGTACCCTGACGGCCAGAACCCTGACGCGGTTCGGAAAGGAGGTCCGCATGGCGGACAAGGAACGCGAAGCGCGGCTTCGTGAAGCGATGTATTCCCGCTACGGCGTCCGCCGTGACGAAGACCTTCCGGCGGCGCTCCTCCGCTCTCTGCCGGACAAACGGCTTTCTGCTCAGCTCTTCGAGCGCAGGATCAAAGCCATACGGATCGTCTCCGTTGAACGGCGGAATGCGATTGAAGTGGCGCTGCCGAGAACAGAGCGGGTCGCATGGGTCGCGTCCCTGGAGTCGGTGCCTGAGATCGATGGTTTCCTCATCAACATCCTGAACGGCCGCCCGCTCGAAGAGATGACCCACTCGGTCGGCCACGAACTCGGCCACACGTTCTTCACGGACATCTTCCACCCGAACCTTCTCCGGATCGCCAACGCACCCTGCCGGCCTCCGATCAGCTTCGAGGAATGGGCGTGCGACACGTTCTCCCGTCTCTGGAACAACCGACTGAGCGAAGCCGATCGGTTCGCGCTCCGGACCATTCTTCAATACCTCGCCGGACATCCGCGCCGGATGTACGTCATCGAGCCCTGACCTGCGGCCGCCCTTCAATGGACGGCCGCATCGCTTTTCCGTACAATGGCTCCCATGCGCATTCTCGCCATCGAGACCAGCTGCGACGAGACCGCCTTCGCCATCGTGGACGCGACCGGCTCCTTAGCGACGCCTAGATTCAAGATAAAGAAAGCCATCGTTTCGTCCCAGATCGCCCTCCACGCTCCCTTTGGCGGCGTCGTTCCCAATCTCGCCAAACGCGAACACCTTAAAAATCTTCCGACTCTTTTCTCGGAACTTTTTCCCGATACGCCGGCCGGCCGGAAACTCCTTGCGAGCGTGGACCTTATCGCTGTCACGGCGGCCCCCGGTCTCGAACCCGCTCTCTGGGCCGGCATCAACTTCGCGAAAGAACTGGGGAAGAGAACGAAAAAACCGGTCATCGGCACAAATCATCTTGAAGGCCATCTCTATTCGTTCCTTCTGGCCAAGAATCTGAAACCGGCCGAGCTCACAAAGAAGACCATTTTCCCAGCCATCGGCCTAATTGTTTCTGGCGGCCACACGACGCTCCTCCTCCTCAGAGACATAAAAGCGCGAAAGAAGCTCGGCGAAACGCGCGACGACGCCGTCGGGGAGGCCTTCGACAAGGTCGCGCGTATTCTTGCGCTTCCCTATCCCGGCGGTCCGGAAATTCAGAAACTTGCCGCCCAAGGCAATCCCGCCGCCATTCCCTTTCCGCGGCCAATGGTCCACGAAAAGAACTACGACTTCAGCTATTCCGGTTTGAAAACGAGCGTCCTCTACTATCTGCGCGATAACCCAAACGCGAACAAGGCGGATATTGCCGCCTCGTTCCAACGTGCCGCCGTTGATGTCCTTTTGAAAAAAACTATGCGCGCGGCTGAAGAATTCGGCGCTCGCTCCATCTTGTTATCCGGCGGCGTCGCTGCTAATCAGCTTCTTCGCGACGACCTCGCCCAGATGTCAAAAAAAACCGGCCG
>DATJQA010000021.1:0-8248 GCA_035506115.1 Minisyncoccota bacterium
CGGCCGGTTTCTTCGAACGGCCGTCCCTGCGCGGCAAGACCCGGCCGTACGAATCAACGTTCGATTGGAAGATCGATCTTAAGAAGGTTCGATCCAAAACAAAAGAGGTCGTCATCTTACGGGACGCCTCCGACCGGAACATCCCGCCAGTCGAAGCCGAGCGCTTCAAAGAAAAGCTTGGCGGCCAGATCGTTGATTTCACGGCCAATGAACCGCACATCTGCGCGCTCGAAGAGCCGCGCGTCCTCGAAGAATGCCTCGACACGCTAACGGTCTTCACGACCCGGCCGGACACGCTTTTCGGCGCGACCTATATGGTCGTTTCACCGGAACATCCGCTCATCGACCGGCTCACGTCTTTTATCAAGAACAAAGAAGAGGTGGTCGAGTATCGGAAACAAGCGGCGGCGAAGAAAGAAGAAGAACGGACCGCCGAGGACAAAGAAAAGACCGGCGTTGAACTCAAAGGCATTGTGGCCGTGAATCCGGCGACCGGCGAAGATATTCCCGTCTACGCTGCCGATTATGTTCTGGCCTCGTACGGCACCGGCGCCATCATGGCCGTGCCGGCCCATGATGCGCGCGACTTCGCCTTCGCGACTAAGTACAAACTGCCCATCATTAAGGTCGTGACCGGTCCTTCGGGCGATCATGAGGCCGACCATGCGCCAACGGCGCACGAGCTTTATGAAGGCGACGGCGTGCTCGTGAATTCCGGCACGTTCAGCGGTCATGATTCGGAGAAAGCTAAGTGGGATATCACGGAAAAAGTAGGCGGCTCTCGGCAGACCCAGTATCGTCTGCGTGATTGGCTCATCTCGCGCCAGCGCTATTGGGGACCGCCCATCCCGATGGTCCGCTGTTCGGCCTGCGAGAAAGCCGGAAAAGGGGAGCAGGTTGGCATGCCCGGTTGGTATGCCGTGCCGGAAAAAGAGCTACCCATCAAACTTCCGGTCATCGATGATTTCCGGCCGACCGGCAAGGATGAATCGCCGCTCGCTTCGCATAAAGAATTCTATGAAACGAAGTGCCCCGGCTGCGGCGGTCCGGCGGTCCGGGAGACGGATGTTTCCGATACCTTCCTGGATTCCGCCTGGTATTATTTGCGCTACCTGAATCCTGAGAATAAAAAATCCGCCCTCGACGCCGAGCGCGTGAAAACCTGGCTGCCGGTCAATATGTATATCGGCGGCGCGGAACACTCCGTTCTTCATCTCCTCTACGTCCGCTTTGTGGCCATGGCGCTCCACGATTGGGGCTATATCCATTTCGAGGAACCGATGACCCGCTTCCGGGCGCACGGCCTCTTGATCAAGGACGGCGCCAAGATGTCGAAATCGAAAGGGAACGTCGTGAATCCAGACGAGTACATCAAGCGCTTTGGCGCGGACGCATTGCGCACCTACCTGATGTTCCTCGCGCCTTTCGAGCAGGGCGGCGACTTCCGCGATTCCGGCATCCTGGGCATCACGCGTTTTCTGGAGCGCGTCTGGCGCTTCTATCACGACACGCCTCCCGCCTTCGCCGAGGCTTCGGCGGGCAGGCGGGCGGCGGCCGACAAGGATAGCCAGAAGAAGCTCGAGCGGCTCACGCACCGGACCATCAAGAAAGTGACGGAGGACATCGAGAACATCCACTACAACACGACGGTCTCGGCGCTCATGATATTGCTTAACGAAATGGAGAACGTTCGGCCGCCCTTGGCGCACGCCGCGTGCCACACCCTCCCGCTCCTCCTCGCGCCTTTTGCGCCGCATTTGACCGAAGAGATCTGGCAGACGGTCCTCAAGAAAAAGACCTCTGTTCACCGGGCGGCCTGGCCGGAATACGATCCGAAGCTTCTCGAAGAAGAGACCTTCACGCTTGTCATTCAGGTGAACGGCAAGGTGCGCGACACCGTTGAGGCTTCGGCCGAACTTTCCGAAGAAGAATTGCGGACCCTGGCGCTCGCCCGCGAGAAGATAAGCGCCTTGGTCGGCAAGCACGCACCTAAGAACATCGTCTACGTGCCGAAGCGGCTTATCAATATCGTCATCTGATAATGGCAGAACCGGCTAAAGGCGGCGGTGGAAGCGGGGGAGGCGGTTTCGGCGGCGGCGCCGGCGGCATGATATTTTTTATGTTCGTCATCGCGACCGGGCTTTATGTGGTCGCCACCCAGCCTGGAATTTTCGGTATGCCGGGCGGTAAATCCATAAATTTCGGGAGTCTGTTCGGAGGCGGTTCGAATGCTTCCGGCCGAACCGATATCCCGGCCGGTTTCACGGCCAGCCAGCTCTCGCCGCTTTTCAAGAAAGTGCGCGTGGTTTCGATAGCGCCGCCGCACGGCAGTGAACCCGGCGTGCTTGGTCTGGCCGCTCTGCCGGACGCGCCGGCCGGGCTCACGCTTGCCGGCTGGTACATCGAAGGGAAGTCCGGGAGGCAGAACATCGGCGCCGGTGGCGCCGGGGCCGGCTCGAACTGGAAGATACCGCTCAAGGATCTCAATTTGAACCCGAACAGCGACCGTGTCCGCGTCTTTGATGAGCGCGGTCTTTTGGTGGACGAGTACTCTTACTAGCTAAGAAGACAATCTTTCGCCGAGCGGGACTTTGAGACGCATTTCTTTGCCGTCCCGCAGGATGCGCATATCAAGAACGTCGCCGGGGTCGAGGAGGTCAAGGAAGTCCTGAATGATGGCCTTCTCGCCTTCGCCGACATTCTGGCCGTTCACGTCGAGAATAATGTCCTTTTCTTGAAGGCCGGCTTTTTCGGCGGGGCTTTCTGCGACGACGGCCGGATCTTGCGGACCTTCGGGCGTGAGCAAGGCGCCGTGGGCGACGGGCAGTTTCATTTTCTGCTTGAGCTTCTCATCTATCATGATGTAGCGGATGCCGAGGAAGGGCCGGTGGATGCGGCCGAAGCGTTCGATGTCAGAAAGGTCGCGCTTCGCGGCGTTCACGGGAATGGCGAAGCCGATGGATTGGGCGCCGGCCACGATGGCCGTGTTGATGCCGACCGCCTGGCCGTCGAGATTAACGAGCGGCCCGCCGGAGTTCCCGACGTTCACGGCCGCGTCCGTTTGGATGAGGCCGCGCATTTCCTGCGGCTTCGATTTCGGGTCGGCCTGAGCGGAGATGGCCCGGGAGAGGCCGGAGACGATGCCGAGGGAAACGGTGTTCTTAAAGACGCCCAGGGCGTTCCCGATGGAGATGACCGATTGGCCGAGCTGAAGCTTCGTGGCGTCGCCCATGGGTACGATGGGCAGATTGTCGGCCGGTATCTTCAGGATGGCGACGTCGTTCACCGGATCGCGCGAGAGGACGGTCGCTTCCATCTTTCGGCCATCGTTCGTGAGAACGGTGTATTCCGCCTTCGGGTCGGAGATGACGTGCTTGTTCGTGAGGATGAGGCCGGGCGCGACGCTGAAACCGGAACCGCCGCCCACCGAGACCATGCCGCTCTCGTCCACCAGGAAATCCGGCACCTTGAGCGGTACCTTCTTCTTTTTCGCTTTGTGGTGGCCGGGCAGGAAGGAATAGAACTCGTGCGGCATCTCTTTCTCGAGGTCCTCGAGATGCTTCGATATCATAATGGAAACCACCGACGGCATGACCCGCTTGATGGTCTCGATAACGCGTTGTTCGTCAGCCATGCGTTAATTGTAGCATGACAACGAGGAACTATTTAGAAGAATGGGCAAACAAAGAGAATCTTAGAAATTCCTAAAATGAGCGGAAAGCCATATTCTAAACTCAGTATTAAAAACAATGCCGATTATAATGCTTGTCGCAGACGCTAACCACCAGAAAACTTGGAGTATTTTTACGAATAAACTGTCCGCGCCAACTCCTAAGTAGCTAAAAATTTTCCTCGGTAAGAATACCGCTGTTTCTAGCCAGTAGATGGGGTTTACCGAATCAAATATTCTACTTTTAAAAACCCCAATGGATTCTTTAAAAAACTGAATAACTAAGCTGGGTGTTTTCTTATCAATCATGGGGATATTGTCAAAAAAGCTTACACTGAACGTATTTAAGTAACCATAACCACCAGGCTCGATAACTGGCAAATTATTATCTTTCAGTCCAGCTCTTTTAAAAATTTCGATAATTCTGTGCTTGTTCTCTTGCACGGACCAGTCGTTTATATTTTTAGCGGCGTTTCGTAGATATTGATTGTATTTGTCGAAATACTTTTTTGCCAAAAAATAATAATAGACGTTGTAGCAAGCCTTAAGAGCTACGCAGATTAAAAAAACAGAAACTAACTTTAAAATCATATAAGTTATTTAGGAAGCCTAAGTCGAGCTGTTGGTTTTCTTTTGCTCTAGCGTCTCAAGGATTTCTTGCTGAGCTTCGTTTCGTGAATCAAAAATTTGGCTGAGTATTTCTTTTTTACCATCCATGTACTCTGCCTCGATGCCAAATTTTTTACCAACAGCAACAACGCGGGCTATTTTGAGATCTCCTCTGAATAGTCCTGCCGGCCCATCTTTTGTCATGGTAAGAAGAAAATACAGAACATTAATATGCCAAACAAAACAGAAAACCCTATTGCCTCTAGCCGAGCATCTCTCCTTTCGTGCACAACTGCATCGAGCGTCGCTGTGAACCCAAACGCTACGCCAACAGATAGCATCCCGATAATTATGGCTTTTATCATGTTTTCACCATAAAACTAAACCAGGCGCACTTCAAGTTGCGCCTGTGCGAAAACTGTTGAAGCCGACGATATTTCGCCTAGTTTTTCGTTATGAACGCCAGAATAACGACCGCGATGACCGAGACGACGAGGCCGAACCACTGGTGCCGCTGGAGCTTCTCTTTATTGAACACGAGCCCGAGCGTCGCGGCGAGCGCGATGTAGCTCTCGCTGATACCGGTCGAGATGGCGATGGGGATGTAGGTCGTGCTCCCGGCGTAGGCGACCCAGGCCAGGTTGTCGAAAAAGCTGACGCTGAGGATGAGGCGCCGATTGTGGTGCCAGTCGGCGGTTATTTCGCCGAGGCGGCGCTGCGACGCGAGGTAGGCGAACGTGACGACGGCGAGAAAGGCGCTCGTGAACCAGTTGATGACGAGCGGGTTCGTCTCCCGCGCGCCGACGCCGAAAAGAAAGTTCACGACGCCCATTCCCAAAGTTGCCGTCACAGCCAGCCAGACGCCTTTCTCAGCGTGGATATTTTTGAGGTGGCGGAAAGAGCGGGTCGCGACGAGGAAGATGCCTATCATAAGGCAGGTGATAAGGAATCCCTGGGCCGCGCTCAAGAACTCTCGGAGCACGAATATGCCGAGCATAACAGTGATGGGCACCTCCATGGCGTAAACCGGCTCGACAACAGACATCTTGCCGACCCGGAGCGCTTCAAAATCGAACAGGGAAGCGAAGAGGAGGACTAAGCTGGTAAGCCAGAGGACAAGAGAAGTGCCTTGGTCCGCCAGAAAGCGCGGCAGATCAGAGATGACGAAAGGGAAGAGGACGATGGTGGCGAACGCGGTTATATAAAAAAGAGCGACCCAGTCGCCGAAGGCGCGGGCGCTGCGCTGGATGAGAAAATCTCCAAAGCCCCAGGCCAAGAGGGCCAGAAAAGCAAGAATTACGCCCATACGGCGTCAGTATAACACGGCGTTTTATTTTTTATGCGGTCTTTATCCGGCGGCTGAACAAAAGCAAAAGCAAAGCGGCGGTGCCGGCCAGGGCGGCGCCGAAGAAGAACGGCGCTTGCGGACCGAACTTGTCCCAGAGATAACCGGCGAAGAAGCTGGCGGGGATAGCCGCGATGCCGATGGTCGTTCCGTAGAGGCCGAAAGCCCGGCCGCGATGATCGGAACCGACGATGTCCGCGAGCAAGGCCTTGGAGACGCCTTCGTTCGTGGCGTAGTAGATGCCGTAGAAAGCGTAGAGCGCCCAAGCCGCCGACGCGCTCGAAGCCAGGCCGAAACCGAGATAGACCGCCGCGTATGCCGTCCAGCCGATGAGCATCGTCGGGATGCGGCCGATGCGGTCGGAGAGCGACCCGAACGGCACGGCGGCCAAGGCGTAGACCAGATTGAAAAGCGCGATGACGAGCGGTATCTCGAGAAGCGTGACGCCGAGATTCTTGGCGCGCAGGACAAGGAAGGCGTCAGAAGAATTTCCGAGCGTGAAGATGACGACAATGACGAGAAAAAGATAAAAGGTCGAGGGCAGGCCGCCGATGGCTTTGGGCGCCGCTACAGCCGGCCGCTCGACTTTCGGGGCCTCTCTGACCTTAAGGACCAGCACGCCGAGCGTGATGACGAGCGGAACGGCGGTGAAAAGCAGGATGTTGTGGTAGAGCGTCAAGCTGTTCTGGAAAAGATAGAGGAGGCCGAAAAGGAGGAGCGGGCCGGCAACGGAGCCCATCGTATCGAGCATCCGGGCGACACCGAAGCTCCGGCCGCGCGTTTTCTTATCCGCCGAGCCGGCGATAAGCACATCCTTGGCCGGATCCTTGATGCCCTTGCCGGTACCGTCCAAGAGGCGGAGGCCGAGGACGGCCGCGCCGGAGGTGAAGAAAACGAGGAGCGGCCGGGCGACCATCGAGAAGGCGTAGCCGAGGAAGATGATGGGCTTCTGCTTTTTGAACCGGTCGGAGAAGTAGCCGGCGATGACTTTGAAGATATTGGCGCTCGCCGTCACGACGCCTTCCGCCACGCCGATGAAGGCCTTATCAAAACCGAGGACGGTCGTGAGATAGATGGGCAGGATGGGGGAGAAGACATCCTGACTGATGCCGCCGAAGAAGCTTAAAAGCCCGACGTAAAAAACGTTCCGGTCTTTGGGCGGGGTGTTCGTATTTGTTTCCGGGGCCATTTCTCTATTCTACCACTGCGGAGGGTGTGGGAATCGAACGTCGCTCGGTCGTCTTGCGCGCCCTCGCTCCCAATAGGGCTTCCGCCCTCTTGTCCTCGCTCCGCTCGGTCACCTCAAGCGGGGAAACCCTGCCTGCCGGCAGGCAGGCCTAGCGCTTTTCCCCGACCCCCTTTCGCGTTCGAATCCCACCTTCACTACACCAAAAAGCGATACCCACGAGGGGCATCGTTTTTTGGTATTGCGGAGGGTGTGGGATTCGAACCCACGAGAGGATTGCTCCCCAACCGCATTTCGAGTGCGGCGCACTAGACCACTATGCGAACCCTCCGGGAAGGATTTTACAGAAAACAGCGAAAAAAGGAAGTGGCGCCCCCGAAAGGAATCGAACCTCCATCTTTCCCTTAGGACGGGACTGCTCTATCCATTGAGCTACGGGGGCAAAACGTCTTGGGGTTGAGGAAACCCTAACGTTCAGCTACACTATAGCGGAGCTAATTTTCGTTGACAATCTGTCGCTAAAGGTCGGTAACCATTTCTATCTTCACTATTATGGGAGGCTGGGAAGGTTATGTTGGTCCCGGTATGGGTCCAGGCTTCGGTTTTCTCGCCGGCCTTGGCTTCATTGGCTTTCTGATAGCCCTCATCTGGTCTATCTATTGGAAGGGCATGGCCTTGTGGCATTCCGCCCGGCGGGGCGAGAAGGTCTGGTTCGTTGTTCTTCTTGTCGTGAACACGGTCGGCATCCTGGAGATATTGTATCTCTACGTGTTCAGCAATAAGGCCAAATCTATCGAGTGACCACGCCGCGGCGCTGCCGCGCCGCGCTTCGGGCCTATAGTAAAATGGTATTACGCCTCCATGGCATGGAGGAGGTCGGGGTTCGATTCCCCGTAGGTCCACTGTTTGCTACTATTAATGTATCCACCCCGACAGGGGAGCTTTGCCTATGCCCTCTGACATAAAAAAGAAAATTCTGGTCGGCGAGGACGAGCATCCGATGGCTCAAGCTCTGACCTTGAAGCTGAGCCACGCCGGCTTCGAAGTGACGAATGTGGCGAATGGCGAGGATGTGCTGAGATCTCTCGAGGCGGGGCACTTCGACCTGGTCCTTCTGGACCTCGTGATGCCGAAGCTGGACGGTTTCGGCGTGCTCGCGCGTCTTAAGGAGAAGAAGGATCCGACACCGGTCATCGTTCTTTCCAACCTCGGTCAAGAAGAGGACGCAGAGAAAGCCAAAAAACTCGGCGCGCGGGCGTACTACATAAAATCCGACACGCCCATCGTGAACATCGTCGAGCACGTTAAAGAGTTCCTTTCCCCATGACCATCGATGACGGGCGCCTCAAGGATATTCTCCTCAAGGAGGACTATGTAACGGAGGCCGATATAAAGAAGGCCGAGGCCTGGCAGCACGAACATCACGGCCCGCTTTCCG
>DATJQA010000022.1:0-2022 GCA_035506115.1 Minisyncoccota bacterium
AGGCGGGGGAGAAGCGGCGCCGGGCGGCGGCGCCGGACTATGTCATCGGGAGCGTTCACGCGGTGACCGAGGACGGCAAGGTTTTGATCGCTTCGAACACAGGCAGCCAGTTGTCGGCTTACGTCTATGGGGCGGCGCACGTTGTGTGGGTGGTCGGGACGCAAAAACTGGTCAAGGACCTCGACGAGGGGATGAAGCGCATCTACGAATACGTCCTGCCGCTCGAGTCGGAACGGGCCCACAAAGCTTATGGCGTACCGGCCAGCTTTGTAAGCAAGCTCCTTATCGTCAACAGAGAGGTCCAGCCGGGCCGGGTGACCGTTATCTTGGTGGACGAAAAGCTCGGCTTCTAGTTCCGGTCAACATGCGGCTCCTCTTTCGTTATCTGCGCGAATATAAAGCGATCCTTTCCTGGGCGCTTGTCCTGGCGACCATCAACCAGGTCTTTTCGCTGCTCGACCCGCAGATCTTCCGTCTCATCATCGACAATTACGCCTCGAAGGCGGGAGTGATATCGCCGACCGCTTTTTTTCGGGGCGTCGGCCTGCTCATCCTGGCCTCGATGGGCGTCTCGTTCGTTTCCCGCGTGGCCAAGAATTTCCAGGATTACTACGTGAATGTCGTGATGCAGCGGGTCGGGGCGGGGCTCTACGGGGAGAGCATCGCGCACGCTTTCTCTTTACCCTACGCCGTTTTCGAGGACCAGCGCTCCGGAGAGCTTCTTCAAAAGCTTCAGAAAGCGCGCCTGGATGTCCAGAACCTCATTACGAGCTTCGTGAGCATCGTTTTCCTTTCGCTTGTCGGCATCCTCTTCGTCGTGACCTATGCTTTTTTCGTCCACTGGACGATCGGCTCGGCGTATTTTCTCGTCATTCCACTCGTCGGCGGCGTGACCTTTTGGATCGGCCGCCGCATCAAGGTGGCTCAGAGGCAGATCGTCCGGGAAACGGCGGAATTGGCCGGTTCGACGACGGAAACGCTCCGCAATGTGGAGCTGGTGAAAAGCCTGGGACTCGAGGATCAGGAAACAGGCCGCTTGAACGAGGTCAATGCGCATATCCTCGGCTTGGAGCTGAAGAAGGTCAAGACCATCCGGACCCTGAGCTTCATTCAAGGAACGACCATCAACGCGGCGCGGTCGGGCATCATGCTTCTCATGCTTTGGCTTATCGGAACCGGGGCTATAACCCTCGGCCAGTTCTTCAGCCTGCTGTTCTATTCGTTCGCCATCTTCAATCCCTTGGGCGACCTCGGAACGGTCTCAACGAACTATCAGGAGGCGCGGGCCAGCTTGGAGCGCGTCGAGGAGGTCCTGGCCCAGGAACCGGCGCCCAAACCTTCCCATCCGCAAGATCCCGGGCCGCTTGCCGACATCGAATTCAAGGATGTCAGTTTTGCCTACGACGATCGGTCGGCGGCGATCCGGAGGGTCGAGATATCCTTAAAAAAGGGGGAGACCGTCGCGTTCGTGGGGCCGTCGGGCGCCGGAAAGACGACTCTTGTCAAGCTTCTGGTCGGGTTATATCAGCCGACCGGCGGACGGATGCTCGTGAACGAGGTGCCGAGCGACCGTATCGATTACGAACTTATTCGCCGGCGCATCGGTTATGTTTCGCAAGAAACCCAGCTTTTCGCCGGAACCATCCGGGAGAATCTCCTGTTCGTCCGGCCGGAAGCGACGGACGAAGAGTGTCTCACCGCGCTCCGCCAGGCGGCGGCCACGCCCATCATCGAGCGCGGCGGCAAGGGCCTGGACACGAAGATCGGCGAGGGCGGCATCAAGATATCCGGCGGCGAGCGCCAGCGTTTAGCCATCGCGCGAGCACTTTTGCGCAACCCGGACCTCATCATCTTCGATGAAGCGACGAGCAGCTTGGACTCATTGACCGAAAGGTCCATCACCGAGACAATAAAGGAGATAACCAAGACGCGGCCGAACTTAATGACCGTAATGGTGGCGCACCGACTCTCGACGGTCATGCATGCCGATCGGCTCTACGTCCTGGCTAAGGGACAAGTCGA
>DATJQA010000023.1:0-12663 GCA_035506115.1 Minisyncoccota bacterium
CTTCATAATAGTAGACCAATCCTAATTTAAGCTCGATCTCACCATTGTCCGGCTGGAGAGCCAAGGCGCTTTCATACAGGGCCGCGGCCTCAGGATAATGGCCGGCGTCGCCTTCCTGATTAGCAACGATGGTCATTTCCGAGGCGGTTTTCGGTTCCCGCCCGAGGCTTTTGGCCTCCGCGAGCTCTTTGAAACCATCGCTTTGGTGGCCCGCTGAAAAAGCGATGAGGGCGTAGTAGAAATGGGGCTCCGCGACCCCTGGATCAAGGTCGATAGCTTGGCGCATGGTCGCGAGCGCATCCGCATATCGGCCGTCCAGAATGTCCAGCTTGGCGAGGGTGTAGTAGTTCTGCTGGCGGCGTGGGCTGAGACGCATCGCTTCTGCGAGCTGGTCTCTGGCTTCCGGCAGATAAGACCGGTCGATACCGGCGACCATTGTCGCGCTGTCCGCGAACGTCACTCGAAGGAAATAATCGTTCGGTTGGTCGGCGATGGCTTTTCGGAACTCATCCATGACCCACGCCGTGCTCGAAACAACGTCCGGCATCTCAACGTGCTGCTCGACCATCTGGGAATAAGAACTTACCAGGTCCCGCCGGGCCTGATCCCGGTAAATATTGGCCGGCATCGTGATGGCCGTTCGGAAGGAATCGAGGGCCTGAGCCGGCAAACGATTCACGAAATAGTTCAGGCCCCAGTATTGAGCGTTGTTCGCTACCATGACCGCGCCGTTAACGAACGTCCAGCCGAGGACCGCCAGAGCGCAAAGACCAAAGGTCGCCCGCTCGCCGAGCGTGCTCGCTAAGACGCCACGCCGCCTTTCCGCCCGCGTCAGGAGCGGCGGAGGAGGCGCCGGCCGCTCCGCCTGCGCCTCAGCGCCGATGTAACCGAGGAGCAAGAACCATGCCAAAAGACCGCCGAACGTATCGAAAACGAAAATATTCTGAACAATGTAGGCCGTGAACATGGCAAAGCCGAAAGGCCGAAAAGCCCGGAGGCGCGCGGCGCGCGCCAGCGTCCAAGCGACGACGGAGAGCATCGCGAGATAAGCCAAGAGACCGACCACCCCGCCGACCACGGCGTACTCAACGAGGATATTGTGGGGCTTATCGAAATAGGTCTCGGAAAAACCGGAGCGCAGAAGCTTGGGTTCGTAGTAGGTATCGAAAGGATATTTGAAATTCTCGAACCCATAACCGAGGAAGGGTCGGGCCTCGAAAGACTTCCAAGCGATATCGAGCGCAATGAGCCGCGCTTGAATATCGGCGGACTGGAGCGTGAGGCCGGTCAAGCGCCGCACGCCCGGGACATTCTGCCAAAAAGGCAGGTGGCGCGTCGCCCAAAAACCGCCGAACCCCAGAAGGAGAACGATGAGGCAGGCGGCCGCCAGGAAGCGCGGCGAGCGGGCGGCGAAAACAGGGGCGCGGGACCCGCCGAACGCCTGAGCAAGAAGCCAAGCGCCGGCGCCGGCCGCAAGGCCCAGGAGAGCGCCGCGGGTCTGGGTCAAGAAAATAATATAGACCTCGAAAGCCGAGAGGCCGACGTAGAGCGCCGCCCAAGCGCGCGCCCGTTCGGTCCAAGCCTCGAACGCGAACCAAAGACCGAAGAAGATATTGAAAAGAAGATAGGCCGCCAGGAAGGTCGGGTTCCCGAAGAAAGAACCGGGGCGCGTTACGCCGCTTTGGTCGAGGAAGAACTGCCAGGACCAGGGCTGGATGGCGGCCCCGATAGCCGTGATGACGCTCACGCAGAACGAAACACGCAAGTACTTCTTCCAGGGAAAACCATCCCCCAGATCCATTAGAACGAACGCAAAGGCCAAAAAATGAGCGAGAGCGATGAGACCGAGCATCCGGTCTTGCGTGGACCAGAAACTGCGCATCACATCAACACCCGTAAGGGCCGTGAGGATAAGGACGGCGAAGAGAACGAGGAGAGAGATGGTCAGGGCCGAGAGGCGAGGCCTCCGCTTCTCCCGAACGAGGCGCGTTATCCAGAGGGCGACGAGGGCGGCCACAAGGACCTGGAAAACAGGCACCTTGAGGGCGACGAACGGGAAGATGAAACTTCGAGCGAAGAGGAGCGGCGTCGCAAGCAGGGCGAACAGGCCGAAGGTCGTAGCCTTCTCTAGGGTGGATGCGCTGGTCCGGTCGGTCATATAGGCACCATCATAGCCGGTCCGTAGGCCGAGAGCAACTTAAGTCCCGCCGAACGCAAAACCCCTCCCGCCGAAGCGAGAGGGGTCCTGCGCTGCAGGGCACGTCACAAGCGCGCCCCACTAGCCGAGCTGCGAGATTTACTCGTAGCTCACGTTGGACACAGTGAACGGAACGACCGTGCCCGGCAACGGAACGCCCGCGGTGGTGCCATCATTGATGAGCACATCCGTCGAGCCATTCACGATGACCGAGAGCGAGTCGCTGGTCTGCGAGCTGTTGAAGAAGCTCCCAGAGTTCACGCGTACCTTCGTGATCTTCGTCGTGCCAGCATCGATCGAGAACTGCGGGCTGAAGGTCACGGTGCAAGAGTTACCCGCACCTGGGGTGCAAGTACCCTGCGCCGCAGACCCAAGGTCCGTGTTCGTGTTCGCATCGATGAGGTCAACGGTGAAGGCCGGCGAGCCGTTCGAGACGGCTTGACCGGAGAACTTCAGAGCCACCGTGCCAAGGACAGCCTTGTAAGCGGTGTCCGCCGAGAAGTTCAGGTTCGCGATGTCATCCACGGCCACGCGCGTCCGACCGGCTGTTGAGCCGAGGACCGAAGCGGCCAAGGTGACCTTCGTGCGGTAGACCGTCGCGGCCGAAGAGGTCGGCGTGCCGGCAACCACTGCCGCCTGGTTGGAGGAGTTCCCCAACGCGATGACAGAGGAGGTCGCGGCAATACCGTACGTGTGGCCGGAGCCGGACTGCGCACCACCCGAGCTGAACGTCGCCACGTCACCCCGGAGTTCGAGGTTGACGGTCGAGTTCTTCGGAACGACGAGCGGAGAGCTCATCGTGAAGTGGACCGTGCCGGTCGAGGTCCCCGGAACCGTGAGCGACAACGGACCGGCCACAGCCGTCGTGCCGTTGTAGAGCGTCAGGTTCTGGAAGGACGCGATACCAGCCGCGTTCCCCGTGATGGTGTCAAGCAGCGTCACGTCCGTGACCCGGATATCTTCCACGTTGTCCGAAGAAAGGGACATCGTGAAGAGCGAGTTGTTGGTCGAGCCCATAACGACCTGCTGAGCCGGCGCCGAAGCGGAGGCCTTGCCGACCGTGAGCGTCGGACCGCTGGAGAGCGTGACCGACTGACCATTGACCGAACCCGGGAAGGTAATAGCGCTGTTCGAGACCGAGCCGAGCGCCGACCAGCCGGTCAGGCTGAAGACGTTCGACTGCGTGCCCGCAACTGAGGTGGTCAGGATGTCCGCATAGACATCGACCACAACGGAACCGCCCTGCGCCACCTGGATCGGGGTTGAACCCGAAACAGACAAGACGTCGGTCCCAGTGTTCGAGATCGTTGTTCGAGTCGAACCGAACTGGGTCGAACCGACCATGACCTTGACGTTCTGCATGGCCGGGGTCGAGGTGACGTTCTTGTTGAACGTGAGCGAGGTCACCTGCGCGCCCTGGGCCGAAGAGGCCGTGAGGACGAACGAAGCGACTTTCACGCCGCTCGCGCCCGGCACATAGGTCGGGGCGGAGAAGGCGCTGTTGATCGTCGGGGTCAAGACCGAGGTCGAGACCGAGAGGGTCGCACCCGAGGCCGCACCCGAAGACGCGGTCGTGTACGAGATCTGACCCTGCAAGTTGCTGGTCTGCCCAACGAGCGAGCCCTGCAACGTGGTCACGCTAGCGCCAATGGTCGACAAGATGTCCGCCTGCAAGGACAGAGCGCGCGAAGTGTTCGCCGGAACGATGTAGTTCACGGGCGAGACAGACGTGCCGAAGTTGCAGGTAATGGCGAAGCTTGTCGGACCCGAGCAGTCGCCGCTGTTCGAGGTGCCACCGATCGTGTTGATGGTGTTCCCGAACTGGCCGCCCGCGTCATCAACCAATTTGATGTTCTGGAGGTCGTTCTGGACGTTCGCGAGAGCGGTCCAGTCGCTGGTCGCCGGCGCTTGGATCTTGGTTTGGAGCCAAAGAACCTTGACCGGTTCACCCGCGGCATAGACGCGGAACTTCGCGAGGGTCACACCCGAAGCGCCCACCGGGATCGGTGAGGTCGGGGTGTCCGAAGCGAGCGAGACGCTCATCGTGCCAGGATTGATGGTGATGGTCGTCTGGCTCGTCGTCGTGATGGAGACCGTCACGCCCGTATTGTACTGGGTGTCGATCGCCGTCACGCGATAGGGCTGCAAGAGCGAGAACGTGAACGTCCGGTTCGGCGAACCAAGGACGTCGGCGAAGATCTGGATCGTCGCCGAGCCTGTGTTGAGCTTGACCGGGCTCGAGGCGAAGTTGAAGTTCGTCACTGTATTCGCGGTATCAAGTGTCGCCACCTGCGTACCGTTCACCAAGAGCCGGAGGTTCTTGATGTCGCTCGGGTTCGCGGAACCAACGAACGTGAACTGCATGTTCTGCAAGTTCACGGCCGAGTTCTGGACGGTCGCCGTCCACGAGGAGACCAAGGCCGAGACCGTACCCGCATCGATCGAGGAGCCAACGGAGTTGGCCGAGAGCGAGAGCGACGCGAGCGCCGGGTTGGAGACCGAGGTCACCGTGAGAGCGTTCGTCGTGGGCATGCCCGTGACCGTGGCGGAACCAGCCGTCACTTTCGAGAGCTGCCACGCGATCGTGTTGCCAGCCGTGGCGCTGCCGAGGTCCATGCGGAGCTCGCCTTGCCAGGTCTGACCGGCCGCCACGTTCAGCGAGAGACCAGAGAAGGTCGCCACGCCGTTCGTGAGGGACTGATACTGCGCCACCACCAAGCCCGTCTGGGCATCGGCGATGTACAGGTTAGAAACAGCGGAGTCCGAGAGGACGCCCACTTTTGTGAACTGAAGGTCGGTGATCGTCACACCGGAAGAGTTCGAAGCCGTGAAGTTGAACTTCCCAGCCTTGATCTGTCCAGCGTTCGCGATAGCGGAGCCCGTCGGCGAATCAGCCGCGAGGCTGACAGCCAAGCCCGAAGCGGGCGGGACCACGCTAACACCACCACCAGTACCGGCACCACTGCCGGCCATGGCCGCGTTCATCGCGGCGCGCGACTTCGGGCCGAAGTAGCCGGAGGCCGGGCTCACGCCCGCGTCCTTCTGCCACGCGACCAAAGCCGCTTTCGTCAACGAGCCGAAGTAGCCGGTCGGGGCAACCTTCAAGTAGCCCTTGCTCTGAAGCACCTGCTGCAGGTTCGTGACGTCCGCGCCTTTAGAGCCGAGGGTGAGGTCCTGGGCAAAGGTGTAAGACATCGAGGAGCCGCTGCTGGAACCGAGCTTGGACTGCAAAACCGAGATCTGGGCGAGAAGCGCCTGGATCTGGGCCTGAAGGTCAGCCGTCGACTGCGCATACGCAGCCGGGACGAAGGCCGCCGCACCCGTGAGCCACAACGTCGTTGTAGCCGTCAGGGCGACGGACACTAACTTTTTGCTGACTTTACTCATTTTTTATTTGCTTACTAGATTTTGTTTTCTGGAAAAGATCGCTCGAGCATTATCGACCCGTCCTCCAGTCAGGTCCGTGAGGTTGGCCAGAGAAGGAACAATGAACGAATGATCTTCTGTTAGCGATAAATTGAAAACCTCGCCGGTTCGGGGCGAGGCTGATACGGGGCGACACATTACTGCGTCCCCTCTGGTGCGCCCGCTTGTTACTGGTGCAGGCGCCCTGGTCCAGCCTCACACTGAACCTGTACACAAACGATTTTACAGAACATTCAAAAAACCGCAAGGCTTTTCAGAACGTTCATACTAGAGAACGACCAGCCGTCTTAAAGGTTACTTCTGGAGTTACGGCCGGTTACGCTCCGGCAATACCCCTCAGCCGGTAGTAGGTTGACGGCCCGCTAGAGCCCACTCTTTCGACAAGATTCTGCTCTATCAGGTCCTGGATATCATATCGAATAGTGCGTTCGCTCGTATCCGGCAATAGGGTCTGTATGTCCTTCATCCGGCATTCCCCCATTTCCCTTATTCTTTCCAGTATTGCCGATTGCCGCATCTGGCTACCTATGCCCGGCACAGCGCTCAAGGCAACTGCAATATCTTTTCTTGACCCATCTGGTTCATCTATTATTACTCTCGATTCCTTAGTCCCCTGAATAACTCTATCCGGCAATTCGGCAATCTCATCACTTGCGCTTGTTATTTTTCCTGATGTTTTATACTCGCTCGGTCGCAAGGGCGTAAATATATGGGACAGGTCTTCATCCGGTATGGTCTTATCGTCATTCTTGATAGACCCATCAGCCATTGCCGAAAGAAGGCCGTCTATCTCTCTTATGATTATTTCCGTATTTTTTTGGTTAAGAATACCGGCCCCAGAGCCAAGCTGGAGAGCAAGCTTGATCGCTTCGGCCGCCCTTCTCATTTCCGTCTCATTTCCGAAGGCGGCGCTTTTCAGGAGCTCCATTCCGAAGTCCTCTAGGTGATTGCCGAACTTCGGCTTATAAACCCTATCCGCTACTCGGAAGATGGCGTATGTTATCTCAAAGGCTTTTTTGACAAATGCTTCGTCCATATCGTTGCCGGATTTTGCCTCTACCCTACTCCCCTATCCGGCAACGTGTCAATCCCTCGCTCTTCTGAAAGAAGAGTCGCTTTATCAGGCAAATAGAACAAGCCCTGTCCTAAATATTCTTTTCGTTCTTAAGCTTATATTCCCTAACTATCTTGTCGGCTCTGTAAAAACCTTCGAGCGTTCCGCAATCCAGACGCCTCCCCGAGAATTCCAGGCCATAGACCTTGCGACCAGCAGCCAGCTCCGACTGGAAAGCGACGATCAGACGAAGGGCGTCGTTCCCATAGTTCTTTAGCGTTCGGAACTTGCGCGCTAGGCCGCGGAGCATGCGGGGCGTGATAATGTAGCCGCCGACGATGGCCAGGTTAGAAGGCGCCTCGTAGATAGGCGGCTTCTCCACTAGCATCTTGATAAGGTGACGGCGGCCGGCCTTGGCGACGCTCCGATTCCGGACAGCGACGGCGCCGGCGATGCCATAGCGAGAAACGAAGCGCTTCGGCACGCGCTCCAGGAGCAGAACGGGTGCCCGGTGGGTCGAGTAAAAATCCATGAGCGACTTGAGGATAGGCTTCCGGGCCAGGACAAGGTCGTCAGGAAAACGCACGGCCACAGCGTCGTTCCCCAAGAGATCGTGGGCCTGGAGAACAGCGTGGCCGTCGCCGAGCGGACGGCGCTGGATACGCAGATGGATGTTCTTAATGGTCGGAAAGCCTTTCGCGTAATTCTTAATATAACGTCGGAAATGACGTTCGTGCTGAGGGCTCGCCACGATGGAAACTTCCGTGATGCCGGAAGCGCTTGCTTCGTGAAGCATATAAGAAAGAAGGGGTTCGTCCGCCAGGTGGACAAGAGCCTTCGGCTTCCGGTTCGTGAGCGGCCGGAGGCGCTTACCGAGACCGGCGACCGGCAGAACAAGTTTCGTGATGGGGGCCATTTCTAAGAGAGCTCTATGCGTGCTTTTCTGCTACCGCCAGTTCTTCCGGCGTGTTCACGCCCATGCCCTCGATCGCTTTTTCGATAACAACGGTCCGGAGCGGCCGGCCCTGGGCAACGGCGAGGCCGATCATATCGGTCAAGTAATACTCCCCCGCCGCGTTCGTATTACTGATTTTACCAATGTTCTCCCACAACCAACCGGCGTCGAAACAGTAGTAGCCAACGTTCACTTCCCGACCGGCCCGCTCTTCGGGTGTCGCATCCTTGAACTCCCGGATGCCCAGGACCGTCCCCGAGGCGTCGCGCAGAATGCGACCGTAATGCTCATAGTTCGCCCAGTCGTTCTCGTAAGCCGGGACGACGGCGGTCGTGAAGGTCACGGCGGGCCGGTGGGTCTCGTGGGTCTCGAGCAGCCGCCGAATGGTCGCGGTCGAAATATGCGGATGGTCGCCCGGCAAGACGATGATGGGATCGGCCCTCAGAGCCTCGAGCTCGGCTCGGGCCGCGCTCACCGCGTGGCCGGTCCCCAGTTGCTCCTTTTGCCAGGCGTAAACGTGTTCGTTCCCGGTCGCTTCAATAACCTGCTCTCCACCGTGGCCGATGACAAGCACCGGCCGCGGGACGATCGGCCGGACGGCCTCAAGTAATCGATGGATGATGGGCCGACCGCCGACCGGCGTCAAGACCTTCGGCCGGTCCGGCGCCCCCATGCGCTTTCCTTTTCCCCCAGCAAGAATTACGACCTGGAGCATGTTCGTAGCCCTACAACCCCCAGCGATTCAATGCCAAAACGACGGAGAAGAAGACCAAAATAATGGAAGCGTTCGTAAGGACGATGCGCCGGTCGAGCCGGTCCTCCAAGTGGTCGATGACGAATTCCGCAAGCAGAACGACGGAGAGGAAAAGAAGGGCGGTCTGATAAAAGAAGCTCAGCGGCAGAACAAGAAGGATGAGGGCCAGCTGACCGACGAGCAGAGCGGCCAGACCGGAAACGAACGTCGCTCGATGCGCTTCTCCGGCTTCGGGAATGATATAAGCGACGAACCCTCGGAAGACGATGAAAAAGATGAGGCCGAGGCCGAAAGCGGCAAAGGGCACATCCGGACGGGGATAGTGGTAGAAGAAGTTCAAAAAGAGCGCCAGGAAGATGAGGAAGGTAAGGATGTGATAAGCCCGTCGGCGGTCGATGAGAATGAGATCCTTAATGCCGATGACGAGATAAAAGAGGATGCCAAGAAAAACAGCGCCCCAAAGGCTCGTTCCCAAGAGACCGGCGAAGACGATGGTCAAAAGGAACGGAACGAAGAGCAGGAACGGTTGAAAGAGCGGGAAAAAGTACATACCAAAAGCAAGGACGGCGAACGCCCAGAAAGGCAGGATGAGCCAGGCGCCCCCGAAGATGACCGCCCGGACAATAAGCGACCAGGGCAACCCGCGGAGACCATGCGCGACGCGCTTTTTGAGGTCATTCACCATGTCTTACTTTTTACCACAGAAAAACCGCCCTCGGCCACTCTTCTCTCCTAAGAACCGATGACCAGGCTGTTCGCCCGAAGATTCACCTTGATCCGCCGCCCACTCTTCAGTTCGCCCCGAATGATCTTGTCCGCGAGAACGTCCAAAATAAGTTTCTGCATCAACCGCCGGAGCGGTCGGGCGCCGAACTCGGCATCGAAACCTTCGTGCGCCAGATACTTCCGCGCCGCCGGGTCGATAGCGATCTCGAGCCGATGCTCGGCCAGACGCTTCTGGATATGCCCGACCTGAAGGTCCACGATGGCCTCGATCTCCTTTTCGGCCAGCGGCTTGAAAACGATTATCTCGTCGATGCGGTTCAGGAATTCCGGCCGGAAAGCGTTCTTCAATGATTCCATCACTTGGCCTTTATAATCAGAGGTGGCTTCCTGACCAGCCTCATCGCCGCCCCGGAAACCGAACCCGCTCGCCGAAGCCTTGAGGTACTGGCTCCCGACGTTCGAGGTCATGATGATGATGGCGTTCTTGAAGTTCACCGTCTTGCCTTTGCCGTCGGTCAAGCGCCCGTTATCCAATATCTGGAGCAGCAAGTTAAAGACCTCTGGATGAGCTTTCTCGATCTCATCGAAGAGGATGAGGGCATACGGCCGGTGCCGAACGGTCTCGGTGAGCTGTCCGCCCTCTTCGTAGCCGACATAGCCCGGCGGCGAACCGATGAGACGCGCTGTGGCGTGCCGCTCCATATACTCTGACATATCGATGCGGACGAGAGCTTTCTCGTCGTTGAACATGAACTCAGCCAGAGCCCGAGCGAGCTCGGTCTTGCCGACGCCGGTCGGTCCCAAGAACATGAACGAGCCCAGGGGTCGGTTCGGGTCGGAGAGGCCGGCGCGTGACCGGCGCAAAGCCGCCGCGACCGCGGTCACGGCTTCATCTTGGCCAACGACCCGGGCATGGAGGGCGTCCTCGATCTTCAGGAATTTTTCGTTCTCGGATTCGAGCATTCGTTGGAGCGGGATGCCGGTCCAGGTCGCCACAACGGCCGCGACATCTTCCCGGTCCACGGCGTCCTTCAGGAAACGCGGTTCCTCGTCCATTTTCTTCTTGCCGGTCTTCGCTTTCGAAGCGAAATGCTTCTTTTCGTACGTTTCAAAATCCTTCTGCGCCTGCGGCAGTTCGCCGTAGGTGATCTGAGCCACGCGCTCGAGATTTCCCTCGCGTTCGGCGACTTCCACTTCGCGCCTGAGGTTATCCATCTTCTGACGCAGACCGTGCAAGGTCTCGAATTTCACTTTTTCCGTTCGCCAGCGCGAGGAAAGTTCGTCGTTCTCTTCCTTGAGCTTCTTGAGCTCCGCGTCAATGGCCGAAACGCGCGGAGCGGCTTTGGCTTTCGTCTCTTTTAGAAGCGCCTGACGCTCCACTTCGAGACGCGTGATCTCGTGGCGTAAGCGATTTATCTCCGTCGGCAGAGATTCGGATTCGAGCCGACGGGCCGCGGCCGCCTCGTCGATGAGGTCCACGGCCTTGTCCGGCAGGAAACGATCGGTAATATAGCGAGCGGAAAGGTTCACCGCCTCGACGATGGCTTCGTCCGAGATGCGCAAGCCGTGATGGATCTCGTACTTCTCCTTGAGGCCGCGGAGGATAGCAATGGAATCATCGATAGACGGCTCCTCAACCATGATGGGCTGGAAGCGGCGCTCGAGGGCCGGATCTTTTTCGATGTAGCGCTGATATTCGCGGATGGTCGTCGCGCCGATAGCGTGCAATTCGCCGCGCGCCAGAGCCGGTTTCAAAAGATTCGAAGCATCCACCGCCCCTTCGGCCGCGCCGGCGCCGACGATGGTGTGGATCTCGTCGATAAAGAGGATGAGATTGCCGGCCGCATTTTTTATCTCTTTCACGAACGCCTTTAGGCGATCTTCGAACTCGCCGCGGAACTTTGTGCCGGCGATCAAGGCGCCGAGGTCGAGCATCAATATCTGCTTTCCCTTCAAGGGCTCCGGGACATCGCCAAGTAAGATCTTTTGAGCGAGCCCTTCGACGATGGCGGTCTTTCCGACACCCGGTTCGCCGATCAAGACCGGATTGTTCTTCGTCCGGCGCGAGAGCACCTGGATGACGCGCCGCAATTCGTCGTCCCGACCAATGACCGGATCAAGCTCCCCCGCCTTCGCTTTGTCCGTCAGGTTGATGGCGTACTTTTCGAGAACTTGGAATTTCGATTCCGGCGTCTCATCCGTAATGCGCGTTGAGCCGCGCAATTGAGCCAGGACGCGCACCGCTGTCTCCCGACGAACGCCGAACTGCTGAAGCACGAGCTGGGCCTGGGACGGCACTTCGAGGAGGGCGAGCAAAATGTGTTCGCAGGAGATGTACTCGTCCTTTTGTTGGACAGCGATCTTCCCCGCTTGGTCCAAGATGCGCATGACCTCCTGCGAGAGATAAAGCTGACCGATGGCCGAGCCGGTGATGATCTTCGGCAAGCGGTCGATCTGGGACGCCACTTCGACGTGGAACTTGTCGAGATTCACGCCGCTCCGCAAAAGAAGCGGCTGAACGAGCGACTGCTGGTCCTCGACGAGAGCCGCCAAAAGATGGAGAGCCTTGAGCTCGCCCTGATTTTTTGCAGAAGCTAGTTCTTGGGCATTCTGGAGCGCTTCCTGAGCCTTGATGGTAAAACGATGGAAGTTCGGCATATGGATATAATGACGAAATTCTAACACAGGCCTGACACGTTAGCAAGAAAGGCGTCGGCTTGCTAATAAAAGGCCCGGGCTCTTAAAAAAGGACTGGCCCCGGAAAAACGTCCGGGGCCGAGAGCGAACCCTCAATGAGATGCCGCGCCTTTGATGGAATGGCCCGTCAAACAGCAAAACTCGCAGACCAAAGAACGACCGTGAATGTGGATCCCTATGTGGTAGTCCATCTCTCCGCCTGGCCGCATGGAGGAAATAGGCTGTCCGCACAGTGGGCAGGGAAAAGCCCTTTTTGTTCTGTCCAACAGAACTCTTCTGTCCGCCGGTCTTGGCGGCACGACTTCCGGCAACGACTTCGGCTCATTCGCCTTGTCCTTGTCGCCCATGTCGCCCTCCTTGCGGATACTATTCTTAGTCTATCACAATGGCCCGCCGGTCTTACTGTCCATCCGGCCGCTTGGCGAGCGTGACCGAAATTTTAATTTCTTTCCCAGCTCGATTAACAGTAAGGGTCACCGTATCCCCTACGCCGTACTGATCGATAATGCTCGAAAGGGGGTGAGTGTCGTCGAGCGTTGTCCCATTCACGGCCGTTACGATATCTTCCGCCTGAAGACCCGCCTTATCAGCGGGTGAACCCTTGACGACCGCCGGGCCGTCGCTCGCCCCGCGCAAGAGAGCGCCGTGATCAACGGCCAGGCCCTGCTTCTTGGCCATATCGGCATCGATCATCACGTAGCGCACGCCGAGGTAGGCGGCCTCGATGGTCCCGCCTTTTTCGACCGAGGCGATGTCGCGCTTCGCCTGATTGATGGGCAAGGCGAAACCGATATTCTGAGCATCTGAGACAACGGCAGTGTTTATCCCGACCACCTGGCCGGGATAAACACTGC
>DATJQA010000024.1:0-14045 GCA_035506115.1 Minisyncoccota bacterium
GTTCAGGGAACCATCCCCGGCGCGGACACTGATGGATAGGGGCGAGAGAGATATCGCCAGGTTCGCCTCTTGAACGTTCACGAGGTACTTATAGCCACCGACCAATATTGTCAGTTCGCCGTGAAAACCAAAGAAAGACTCTTCCGGCCCGATGGCGCTCCCCCGGATCTTTATTTCCCGCCGCGTTCCCGCGGGGATCGATACGATGGCCCAGGTACTGCTCCCGTTCGTCGGCTCCGGATCGGCATCTTTGAAAGTGAAAATCGGCGCATAGTTCAGGCGCAAAGAGAGATTGTCGTAACCCACTTCGGTCGTGTTCTCAATGACGACGGTCATTTCAAAATCCTGACCGCTAACTATCTTCGACGGCGTAACGAAGCTCAGGGTCAAAGCCGGATCGCCGATCATGATATCCTCGCCGGCCGGCGCCTCGAACTGGGCAGAGTCACCGCTGATCGCATAGGTCGCTTTGGCTTCGATGTGTTTTATGGTTTGCGGATCTTTCAGGGCGATGAACTTAACATCTTCGCGCGTCGAGGTGCCGGCGGCAAGATCGCCGACCGGGATCTGGGCCACGCGCTCGTCCGGAGTACTGCCCACAGCCGCGATGCCGTCCGGCAGAGCGATGATGAGCTCGACGTTCGAAACCGGTTTCTTGCCGGAGTTCGCGATCGAAGCCGTGATGGTGAACGGTTGGCCGAGCGCGATCTGTTCCGGTTTCGATATCTCGAGCGTCACCGAGCCGGTGTCGCGCGGCTGAAGCCAAAGGTACCAGGCAGCGAAGCCAAGACTTATGACCGTGATGCCTAAAGCGCCAAAAAGGATTGCTCTAGCCTTCGACATAGCTTATTAATACTTCAATAATACCGCATCCGGACCGAACCTTGAAGCACAGGCAGCGCAGAAAAATTCCTGACGGCCGATGTGAAAAACGTTCGGCCGCGCCCGCCGACAAGAAGTGCAGGTTGCCGCCGCTGGATCCCAGCCGAGCGCGCGGAGCGCCGCCGTCCAGACAAGTTCACCTTTGACAAGCATCTTCCAAAGCACCGGCTCTGGAACACCTTCGGGCAATAACTGTTCAAGATAATACAGGTCCGGCAGCGGAATACGACCGGCCTGAAGTTTAAGGGCATCGACGAGCTGGACACCTTTCGTCTCTACGAGCCGGACGCTCGCGAACGTTCCCGGCTGAAGATGCCCGACCAGCTTCGAGGTCGGTTTCTTGGTGCTCTTCGCCCGCGCTCGTACTTTGCCGAGGCGCTCCGTGAAAAGAACGTAGCGCGCATCAAGCTCGCCGCTTGGTTCTTCAGAAAGCACCAGCGCCCGCGTCACGTCTTCGTGCATGCAAGATGATCCTTAATTTTTCCGCGGCGTCTTATATTCGAAGGATAGTTTATGCACTTCCTCCGGGTCGTAAGACCTGACGCCATCGGCAAAATAATAGACGAACTCCTTGATACCAGCATCGAGGACGGCCCGGCTGCAGATAGTGCATTTTAGGTCGGCGGTCGGAACTTTGTTCCCGGCTTCGTCAACGGTCACAAGATATATCTTTGCGCCCCGCAGGTCCTTCCCGGCCTTATAGCCGTTCTGGATGGCCCGCTGTTCCGCGTGGATGCAGCAGGTCCGGTCATGCCGAAAACCAGTTGGTATCTCATACTCGTTCGCGCAGGTCCGATAGTGTTCATCGTTCTGGGGCGGCGAATTGAAACCCTCGGAGAGCTCCGCGCCGTCCTTCTCTATTATCGAACCGTAATGCGCGCGCTGGCACAGTGACTGCTTTGCGACCTCCACGGCTTTGTTCAGCCATTCCAAAGCTTTTTTCTCTTCTTCATCCTTAAGGATTTTCATATGGATATTTTATTCTACAAAGTTTATATCTTTTCGCGAGATCTTATTTTTTATTGTGTCTTCGTCACGCACCCGGAGAACGTCGTCGTCCCGTTCTCGGTCACGAAAGCCGTATCGCCTTTATTCCAAAAAACGAACGACTCATCGTCTTTTGCATAACGCGCTCCGGAGCCGGACATGGCATGCGGAACGGATATCTTTCTGCTATCGCTCAAGACGAGATCGACGAACTTATCGTCACCCGGATAGAAATTGGCCGTGATGGTCTTCCCGTCAGCGCAGTTGAAAACGGCGGTCTTGGGCGGCGTTGCCGTACAATATTCTTCCCACTGTCGGATGCAGGCCTGCCGCGCTTCGCACCAAGAGTAACCGGCTGCCCCAAGACAACCGTGCGCGTCCTTTTGCCCGCCGATAATGACCGGTTCTCGACGAGGATACGTTCTATCGATGAACCACAGAGCGACCATCCCCAATATAAAGAACGTCAGTGCCGCACCAAGGAAATATACCTGATCCTTTTTCATAAGATAACTATACCACTTCGCCCGACGGGCGCATTTCGAACACCGAAGCTACTCTAGGATCTCGTATTCCTGAGAACCGCTGGGCGTCTGGATGATGACCGTCTCGCCTCGGCGACGACCAATGAGCCCTGCGCCCAAAGGCGACTTCTCCGAGATAAACCCTTTCGCTACGTCTGCTTCCTGAGGTCCTAATATCCTGAACGCCCTCTCTGTCCCGTCCTTCGCCCGTAATCGAACCGTTGAGCCGAGGTGGATCTTGCCGGACGCATCCTCTCCGGTCGGTATCACGACCGCGCGTTTCAGCTGGTCCTCCAGCTCAAGAATACGCCGATGCGTGAAGCGCAGGGCGCCTTTGGCCATTTTATACTCCGCATTATCCGAACGGTCACCGTACGCCGCCGTCCGAGCGGTCTCTTCGATGCGCGCCGGCAAAGCCCGCTTGAGCTGAGCTAGCTCGTCCTTTAACTTCTTTATCCCTTCAGGCGAAAGATGAATAAGGGATTTTTCCCAGTCGTGGTCCGAATTCTTCAGAGGCATCACAAGATATTAAATCACGCCTGTATGCCGTATTGCGAGTGCGCAGGGCAGGATTCGAACCTGCGGAGGCCATAGGCCGACAGATTTACAGTCTGTTGTAATTGACCACTCTACCACCTGCGCGTATTTACTTTTTCTTCCCGTTGCCGTTCGTTTTTCCGTTCCCGTTCCCGTTGCCGGCCGCGGCGCTCGCGGCGACCGCTCCGTTCGCCGGCGTCTGGAAAAGCGGCGTGGTTGTTTCCGCTTCTACTTCTTCCGGCGTCTCTTCGGCCCGGGCCACGTCCGCCAAATCTATTTTCGGCTTGGCGGACGCTTCAGTATTAATCCTTTTCAGACGCTCGGTCAAATAATTATCGAAGCGCATCAAACTTATCTTGAGGCGCCGAAAGATCTTGCCAAGCCAAAAATTCGTCGCCTCATCAAGCCGGTTTGGAATATCAGAGTTCACTAGGCGCTCGAAGAACGTCGGCGGCCGCTCCCCCGCCGGATCATCCACGATGCGGGGCAGGGCCCGGGCCATAAGGTAAAGGATGATGCCGGCGGCCAGCATCACAACGTTCGTAAAAATGAACTGAAGCATGGTTCAATGCGCCCAGCGGCGCTGTTCTTAATAATACCAGACGAGCGGACTAGATCTCCATCCGAGAAAACTTGTTCACCCGGATATTCTCTCCGACCAGCGCGATGACCTCATTCACTAATTGCTCGATGGTCTTCGATTCGTCCCGAATATAGGGCTGCTTCAGAAGATCGGCCACCGTCTCAGGCGCCATGGCCGAGATCTGCATTGCCACTTCGTGGACCAGCTTCTGGAACGGCTCGGAGCGAACAACGAAATCCGTCTCGGCCCGCATGTCGAGCAAGACACCGATGCGCCCGTTGTGGATGTAAGAATGGATTATGCCCGCACCGGTATCCCGGCCGGCCCGCTTTTCCACTTTGGCCAAACCCCGCTCGTTGATAAGCTCTTTCGCCCGGTCAAAATCTCCCGCCGCGTCGATCAAGGCACGTTTGCATTCCATCACGCCGGCGCCCGTCATTTCGCGGAGCTTTTGAATATCGTTCGCGGTCACCGCCTGCTTGGCAGCCGGACGCGTTGCCGAAGCCGGTTGCGTTTTTTTCTGTGGATTCATGATCTAAATTGTAAAAGAAAAGTGATGCCAACTTCAAATCTATTTCTCTGAACGTTTGGGCGGCACCTGTTCTGATTTCTCTTCCTTTGGCGCAATGACAACTCGCATCTTCACGCCTTCCACGACCGCGGCGCGCACTTTTTCGAGGAACCAATGAATCGACGTCCGGGCCTTGTTGTTCCCAACGACCGGATAATCGAGGATGGCCGGGTCACTGTCCGTGTTCGCGAACGCCACGACCGGAATCTTCAGAAGGCGCGCTTCGCGAACGGCGGTGAGATGCATGTTCGGATCGATGACGACGACAGCTGCCGGTTTGGCCGTGAGGGCTTCGAGACCGCTCATAAGTTCGTTCAAACGACCCAGTTCTTTTTCGATCATCACTCGCTCCTTCTTTGTGTACTTATCGAACGCTTTGTTCTCCCAATCGGTCCGAAGCTTCTTGTAGTACTCGATGCGTTTCGAAATGATGCCGAAGTTCGTGAGCGTCCCGCCGAGCCAGCGCCGCGTTACGACCGGATAGCCGAGTTCTTTCGCGAGCGTGGCGACCTCTTCGGCCGCCGGTTGGGTCGCAACAAAAAGGATGTTGCCGCCGATCTTCGCCGTTTCCGTAAGGAAAGCCACGGCCTTCTCGAGCTGGTCCGCCGTCTTACCGAGGTGGATTATCTCGATGCCGTTCCGGTTCAAGAGGATGTTCGAACGCATCTTGGGATTCGTCCGATTCTTCTTCCGGCCATAGAAAACACCGGCTTCCACCATTTCGCGGAAACCTTCGTCTGGATAAAGCTCCTCCGGCTTCAAGACCGGCACTTGTTCTTCAGCCATATTCCTTGGTTTTACTTAAGAAAATGCCCACGATGGGCCTGCCTGCCGTCAGGCAGGCACCGGGACAGTATAGAAAACATTAGCGTCTTTGTAAAGTCCTAGAATTCCACGCCCAGTTTCCCCATCTTTCCATCCGCGAACGGATGCTTTAGTTCTTTCATTTCGGTCGCGAGATCGGCCCGCTCGATGAATTCCGGCGGCGCCCCCCGACCGGACATAATAAGTAATTTCTCTTCCGGAAAATCCTTGATGGCCTCAAGGACGGCCTTGGCGGATATAAGACCGAGCGAGACGGCCACGTTCACTTCATCGAGCACAATGAGGTCCCAAACCTTCCGGGTCAGCTCCATTTTGAAAAGTTCGAGCGCTTCCCGGGCCGCCTGCTCGTGCTCCGCGCGCGGCCGTTTGTCACCCAAGATACCGACGAAGCCCTTGCCCATCCGCCGGACATGAAAAGTGTCTTCTGGAATTTTGTAAGCGCCGCCAAAAACGTGCTCGCCGGCTTCCCAGGACCCTTTGATGAACTGGATCATCAGGGCGCGTTTCCCCCGCCCCGTCACGCGGACCATCTGGCCGAGCGAGGCGGTCGTTTTCCCTTTTCCGTCGCCGGTAAAGACAATGACCATGACTTAATTATCGTATCACGAAAAAAAAGAAGCGGGGTGGCGGCCGAAGCCATCCACCCCATCTTCACGAGATCGACCTACGAGACGCGGAGACGCCGGCCCCTCTGGCCATCCGCCCGGGCCGACTCTTCGACCTTCCACTCGTTCCCGAGCAGGTCCTTCAGAGCCGCGACGGCCTCGTCATCGAAGGCGCCGCCGACCTCGATCTCGATGCAGTTCTTCTCGACGAACTCCTCACACCGGCGCGTCATCTCGATGACGAAAAAGGATGCCAAGTTGAGGGCCTTGGCCGGGGCCTTGCCGCTACGGAGCAATTTTTTCTCCACCGCCATACCAACACCTCCTAGTCCGATAACGGCTCGGACGCTGGCCAATTTATATCAGAAAATACCAAATTTTGCAATACTAGACTATCACGCCGCCGCCTAGCATCTCGCCAGTCTTGGAATAGAAAACCGCCGACTGCCCTTCAGCGACGAACTTCTGCGGATTCTTGAAAAGCAAATGTGCGCCGTTTTTCTTGAGCTCCAAGATCGCCGGCGAAACCGGTTGCCGATAACGCACCCGCGCCCGGACCGAAAGACGCCTCTGGATCTTCCTGCCGGAAATGATATTGATATCCGCAAGCTCGACCTCTTTTCGAAAAAGCGCCTTGTTCTCTGAACCTTCCGCCACAACCACGATGTTCTTTTTCACATCCTTCGCCACAACATAGTGCGGCATCGTAGCGTGTTCGCCCCGGATGCCCAAAGCGCTGTTCTTATCCTTCAGGTCCAAACCCTGGCGCTGGCCGATAGTGTAAAACCAGGCCCCGCGGTGCTCGCCTATTTTTACGCCCTCCGGCGTTACGATTACCCCGCGCTTCTCCGGAATATACTTTTTCAGAAATTCGCGGATAGAAATGTCGCCCAGAAAACAAATGCCCTGCGAATCTTTTTTCTCGGCCGTCGCAAGGGCGGCCCGCTTCGCAAGACGCCGCACTTCCGGCTTCACGTAATCGCCAATTGGGAAAAGACAATGCGCAAGCTGGGCCTGAGCAAGCGTCCATAAGAAGTAGGACTGGTCCTTGTTCTTATCCAGAGCCGTGAAAAGTTTCCCATTCTTCAGACGAACATAATGTCCGGTCGCCACAAAGTCCGCGCCGAGCCGCCGGGCCTTCTCGAAGAAAAGTCCGAACTTTATCTCGCGGTTGCACATCACGTCCGGGTTGGGCGTGAGACCTTTCCGGTAGCCATCGATCATGTACCGAACCACGCGCTTTTTGTACTCTTTCTCGAAATCCCAGACATAGAACGGAATGCCGAGCTGGCCGGCCACGCGCCGAGCATCTTCTGCATCCCGCTCGGCGCAGCCGTCGATGTTGTAGCAACGCATAAAAACGCCGACGACCTCGTAGCCCTGCCTGCCGGCAGGCAGGCGGCTTTTCTTCCTTAGCGCTTGCGCCTCCGGCGAATTGGCCAACAATAAGGCCGCGACAGACGAATCCACGCCGCCCGACATACCGACGAACACGGTCTTTTTTAGAACCGCCCTTTTCATCAGCCGCACTATAACACAGCAACGAACCTCTTTAGAAGATTGTCGCCCCGCGGGTCGAGAGATACTGATTCAGGACGAGGACCGAGCTCACGATGATAAGGAAGAGCACGCCGTTCATGACGAGGTGCGGATGCGATGCCTCGATGCGGACGAGGATCTTGAAAACGAGCGCCACCGCTACCAGCGACGCCAGGATGAGGTAGATAAAGTTAACCGTTTGCCTGGGCGAAGCAAGTAATTTTTCCCAGAATGGCGCCGTAATGATACTTTCCGCGCCCAGAACATCCTGCGCTTCTTGGCTGGCAGGAACATCGGTCGCGATGAAATTAGATTGGTCGGACGCGGCCGGCTTTTGGGCGACCGCGATCGGCGCTTGCTTGGGCGCGGCCGGCTTCGACGTCGCTTTTGCGACCGGTTTCGGCGCCGGCGTTTTCACTTCCTCGGGCATTTCTGTCGGAGCAGGCGCATTCTCCGAAACTGTCAGCGGCCGCCCGAACAACTGAACAATGAAAACGGTGTCGTGCCCCTGATACTTACCAGAGGCCGTGCCGATGCCGATCTCCGTGAAATGGCCGTTCATGATATTCGCCCGGTGAGACGGCGAGTTCAGCCAGGCCCGGACCGTATCTTCGGAATCCGTGAAATTGACCGCCAGATTCTCGCCGGCGTATTCGTATTTGTAGCCCGCCTGCTTGAACCAATCCCAAGGCGTCGTTCCGTCCGGGCTCGTATGAGCAAAGTAGCCTTTCTCGGCCATATCGTTCGCTTTAAGCGCGGCGGCCTTCTCCAAGATCGGGCTCGTCGCAAGCGGCGCCAGATTCGCGTCCACGCGGCTGGCGTTCGTCCGGTCGACAAGGACGGTCGCGACGATGGTCGCCAAAAAGTTCGCGTTCGGGAAAATGATAAGGACCTGAACGAGAAAAACAGCTTCGACCACGATCAAAACCGCTCCCAAAGCCAGCAGGGCGCGCGTCCGCAAAAGATGCGGCTGGTGGTCATTCGAGGGGTGCGGGACGAAGTATTTCGTGAGGAATCTAAGCATTGTGTTAAGTATAACATCTGCATTATACAACTTTTTATGCAAAAATCAACCCCGCTGGGCGGCGGGGCTGATCTCGTAGGTTCTTATCCAATATCCCCTACTAGGGCAACTGCGGCATCGGCAGATTCGAGCCTTGGCACTCGATCATGTTTATCCACCGCCTGGTCGTCTTGTAAACGAAACCGGTCGGCGTCATTTCGTCGTGTAAGCCGAACTGCACCCAGGGCTTCAGGATGTCGCCATGGTATTTCAACTGGAACTGGCGAACCGCATCCTCCGTTTGCTGGCCGAAGATGCCGGTTATCGGAATGTTCAAGCCGAGCTCTTGGTTCAGGAACTGCTGAAGCCGCTTCACATCTTCCGGATCGTTCTTCCAGCCTCGGCCGAGGAAACCAACGATATATTCGTTGCAGGTCGAAGCGCCGAGGACCTGGCCGGCGGTCGATGATTCGTTCCCGCCGCCCGGGTTGGTGGAGCTAGTGGTCGAGGTTCCAAGTACAACGCCGGTCGGTGGCAGATTATCACCGCCGCCAGTGTTATGAACGGCATCGGTCCAGAAGTCCAAGATGCTGCCGTAGACCGTCGCGCCGTTGCTATTCCCCGCAACTCGGAAGAAGTAGTGTGTGTTCGGCGTTAAGCCGTTGACCGGTGCCGCGACCGGTGCCGGCGTCGAACCATCGCCCGCCGATTGAGGCGTGGTCGAATTGTTCAGAGCCGACGAGTCAAGGCCATACTCGAAGTACCAATCGGTCGGATCGCCGTTCGGCGTAATGAGACCGTTAAAGGTCGCGGTGCTCGTAGCAATTATCGTTGCTGGGTCGGTCTCGACGGTCGCCCGCGTGAGCGGGCAAGTCTCGTTCCGCACGACGATGTATTTATCCGTCGTTAGACCCGTGAAAGTAGGGGCCTCAGGTGACGGCTGCTGAGCAAGCGCCGCATCGAGCGTATCACCCGAACCATATCCGATGAGACGGTACTTACCCGGAACGCACTGGGCGTCCGGCGACAGGACCAAACTGCCATTATCGCCGTTCGCCAAAGTTTCGTTCGTCGCATAGTCAGCCGGCACGTTCATTGGGGAAGTGTAAGCTTCGTACGCCGGTGAACCGCCCCAGCCGGCCGGACCAATAGTGTAATCGCCAGTGCCGGAACCGAGGTTCGAAGAGTTCCAGAACGCGTGCATCAGGAAGGCGTACTCGTTAGCCGAGTCGACCGAAGCATGTTCGCCGTCCAAATACTTGATAATGTGCACCTTGACGGTCGGAATACAGGCATTATTTGTGACCTTCAGCTTGTAGAGCAAGCCAGCCGGGTTAGACGTCGACGTCGAACCATCCACGGCCAAATTGGTCACCGTGAAGCGGAGCGTGTTCACGCCTGGGTAGAAGAGCGAGGGCGTGAGCGTGTAGGTCGCTATGCTGCCGAAGTTGCCGCCGTTCGGGTCCTCGGTCACAGGCACATCCGTGCCGTTCACGTTCACGGCATAGAGGTTGTCCGCAGCGATCTGGAGCGATGCGGCGGTCACCGTCCCCGAAAGCGTGAAGGTCTTTTGGAACGTCTTCACTTCCTGCTGGGTCGGATTCTCAACGTAGTAGGACGACCAAATCCAGGTCGCACCATCGAGCGAGGTCCAGTTCGGATGGACCCAAGTCGACGATGCGCTGCCGTCATCCACAATGGTGTTCGAATCATCAGAAACGACGGTCTGCGATGACACCTGATCTTCGCATGGCGGCGGGACGTATGTATTGGTCAATTGGCAGGATTTCACATCGCCCGCGCCGAGATGGACCTTACCATTAGTGTTGCAATCACCGCCCGTAAAGACCGGACCGGTGTAATCTGACGGCGCATCCACCTCCGAAACCTGATACCACTCCCCGGGAGCATTAGGCTTAAGGGACGAAAGCGTCACGTGGTCGCTCTCGCGAGGGATCGTTACTGTGACACAATCATCATCGTGACGCACGTATGCCGAGGCCGAGCGCACTCCGAAGAGATTTTGCAAGAACAACGTTAGCGGTGGTATGTCCTCGCGGGTCTCGCAGACTCTGAAGGTGAAGTCGGACGGCGACTTCGTACCGCCGCCGTCGTTAACAACGACCTTCGTTATCGTAAGCTTCGGCAAGAACGCCGCGCAACCAGGGTCATCAAGATCCGTTTTCCCGTTGTGATCGTTATCGATGCCATCCGAGCAAGCTGCGAGGGTGTTCTCTGGCGGCCAGGAAACCACTACCTGCGGTTCGCTGCCCGTCAGCGTGAACACGGCCCCGCCGCCGCTGCCGAAACCATTGTTATCGTAAGCCAAAACATTAAAGACACCTGTTCCAGCCGAGTTCGGAGCAGTCGCCGAGAACAGCGCGGTAAAACTATGACCGTGCTGAACACCGTTCCCGCTCGAACTATGCTTCTTTATCTTTATGACACCGTGGTCTAGATAGATATCCCAATTACTGGAGGCATCGCCGCCCAAATCGAGCGAGCTATCGGATACGGTCCAGCCGTAAGGAATATCGATTGTTGCCGACTTGATATCCTCCGTGCTCGCACTCGAATTATTGAACGTTACCGTATAGCTCTGAGTTGCTCCGGCAAGCGACGTCGTCGGCGCGATGGTCACCGAAAAGTTCCGGACACGTGTAGTGGTAGCCAGCGCGACCGACCCGCTTCCCAAGACCCCAACAAACAAAAAAGACGCGAGGCCGAGTGCCGTCGCAACCGCGAAGACTCCCCGACCAGCGCGTCCGTAAGTGGCTTTGGACATTTTATTTATTGATTTTCGTACGTTAACGCGTACTTTGTTATTTTTTGTGTGGCCTTTTGATTACTTACTTATACTGCCGACGGGGGACGGCGTCAATACTGCCGCATCGTGATATTTCAAGGAAAAAACGGGGCTTTTATGGCCCCGTTTTTTGAAATACCTATTATTTGCTAGTTCTTCTCGAGCCGCTCTACGTACTCCCCCGTTTCCGTGTTGATGCGAATAGTGTCGTCCTGGTTGATGAAGAGCGGGACCTGCACGGTCGCGCCACCTTCTATGACCACGGCTTTCGAACCGCCCTGGGCGGTGTTCCCCCGAATAGCTGGCGGCGCCTCAAGAACCTTAAAATCCATTTTGATGGGCACTTGGACCTTCACCACCTTGTCGTTAAAAACAAAAGCGATGACTTCCGTCTGTGGCTTCAGGAACTTCGCCTGGTCGCCGATGACCTCGGCCGAGAGCTGAAAACGATTTTTCGGATTCCCTTTCTCGTTGAACCAGTACTCACTCTTGCTTACGTAAATAAAAACGGCCGGCATGCGGTTCACTTCGGTCTCTTCGAACTCGTCGGAGGCCTGCCAATTGCGGTCCAAGATCTTCCCGGTGATGAGATTACGGATCTTAGTCTGGACGACCGCTTTGCGCTGCTGCATGCGCAGGAAGTGCATTTCGATGACTTCGTAGGGCTGCCCCTCGTAGAGGAACATCGTGCCTTTGGTGAGATCGGTGTAGGTCAACATGATGGTCAGAGTTATTTGCCCGCAGGAAATTGCCGCCGGATGGCGGCTTCAGAATGGTCTGAAATATTAAACGCTTTCGTCCTTTTCCGGTTCGGCCGGCGCGGTCTGGCCGTGCATCGAACCTTCCGGTTCCTCTATTTTCAGATTAACGCGGGTCTGATGCTTAACGCCGATGATACGCAAAAGCGAACGAATGGATTTCGCTGTCATGCCCTGGCGACCGACGACCTGGCCCATATCGAGCGGGTGGACACGGAGCGTCAAAAGGACGCCCATTTCGTCGACTTTTCGCTCAATATTAACATCGTCCGGATGATCGACCAGATTCTTGACCACGAATTCCAGGAATTCCTTGTCAGGAGTATTGTCGCTCATGGATGTACTTTACGCGCTGACCTCCGGCGCCGTTTCGGCTGACGCTCCAGCCGCCGGAGCAGCCGATGCAGATACCGGTTCGGCCGCTTTGGGCTCGGCCTTCTTCATCTTCACGGCGATCGATTTCGTTTTCAGAACGCCTTCTTTCACAAGAAGATTATGGATGGTCACGGTCGGTTTTGCTCCGACGCCAAGCCAATAATTGATACGGTCCGCCTTGAGAAAGGCCTGCTTGGTCGTGGCGCTGTACGAGCCGACATCCTCGACGGGCTCGCCGCCGAGTTTGGATTTCTTATTGGCCACCACCACCCGATAGGAGGGCTGGTGCTTCTTGCCGATTCTTTGCAGTTTAATGGCTAACATGACTGAAGCATTGTAAACGAAAGGCTCTATCCGGTCAAGGTCCGGATAGAGCCGGAACCTTATCGCGTCTAGGCTTTTTCCAGTTTTAGAGACACCGCTTTCGAGGTGCCGTCGTCGTTCAAAGTGATGCCGTAGAGGACGTCCGCCGCCTCCATGGTCGCCCGGTTGTGGGTCACCAGGATGAACTGGGTGTCCTTCGAGAATTCCTTGAGCATCTCCGAGAAACGCCGGGCGTTCCGCTCATCGAGTGGCGCATCAACCTCATCCAGAACCAGGAAGGGCGGCGGCGAAACGGAAATGAGCGCAAAGAGGGCGGCAATGCCGACAAGCGACCGCTCGCCGCCGGAGAGCATTTCGAGCGAATTGACGCGCTTCCGGGTTATCTTGAGGTCTATCTCGATACCCTCTTCGACAGCCGGGTCTTCGAGCGCCTCTTCCGCCACGGCATCCTTCACTTTTTCCTCGGCCGGTGCCGCCTCGCCTTCTTTCTCTTCTGCCGCTTTCGGTTTTGGCGGCGTCGCCAGCTTCAATTTCGCCGTCCCGCCGTCGAACATCAGGTTGAAGAACTTGTCGAACTCGATGTTTATCTTATGGAGCGCCGAACTAAACTCGGTCTTTATCTTGTCGTTCAGATCGAGGATGAGCTTCCGGAGATCGGTCTTGGCTTTCTCGAGATCTTCGCTCTCTTTGCTCAGGAATTGATAACGCGTCTCGGTTTCTCTGGCTTCTTTAAGAAGAGCCTCGTCCACCTCGCCGATGGCCGCCAGTTCGCCGCGCAGACGGAAAAGGCGGTGCTCCATCGCCTCGCGGGTCTGACCCTCAAGCTCCGGCGCCGCGGTGACATTTTCGAACTCATGCGGTTCCCGGCCGGTTTGACGGACCTGGCGGGCCCAATCTTCCAATCGAAGCGAGAGGCGTTCTTTTTCGAAATTCTTCGCTTGCGTTTCGGAGTCCCATTTTTCCAAATGACCTTTCGCCGTTTCAACGGCCGCCACCGCCACTTTGAAACGAAGATAGAACTCTTCCTGGCTTTTCTCGAGAACCTTCTCTTGCTCCTGAAGAGCCGAGAGCGACTTCTCGAGCTCGGTGAGCTCCTTATTCAATTTTTCGAAGTCCTCGCGGACATCGGGACCGCTTGCAGGCGTCGCCCGGCGCGCCGGGACACCTTCCGAAAGCGTCTCACTGATATCATCCAATATCTCCCGAATACCGTCCCGCAGCTCTTCGTATTCCACTTCATCTTCCGTGAAGGCCTCGAGCTTGTTCCGGATGGTCTTCACGAGCGCAAAGAGGGCTCCGGCCGACGGCAGTTCGTCCTCTTCTTCGCCGACCGGCGCGCCGGTTATCTCCAGTTGAGCTTCCAGGCGTCCGAGGTCCTTCTGAATGGCGCTCCGTTTTTCCAAAAGGCCGCGCGTCCGCTGTTTGATGTCGGTCAGTTCTTTTCGCTCTTCCGGTTGAGCCGCTTCCACTTTCTTTAACTCGTCCTCGGCCGTTCGGCGCGCTTCGCGCAATCGTTCTTCTTCGGTTCTCCGACCGCGGAGTTCGTCTTCCAGCTGAGCCGTCTTTGTCTGAAGGTCCTGATATTCCGTCCCGAAGAAATGGTTCTCGAGCATCCGCAGTTCCTGTTCCAACGCATCCCGCTTTTCCCACCGGCTCGTCTGGCGCTTCAAGGACCGCAAGTGCGGCAAAATTTCTTCGGTCAAAGCTTTGACCTTGTCGAGGTTTA
>DATJQA010000025.1:0-3987 GCA_035506115.1 Minisyncoccota bacterium
AAGCACTTCCACGCCCCCTGGAACGACGGCGCTGCGTTTGCGTCTGAACGTCAGAGATGCCTCATTATCGTTCCCGGCAGGCGAGACGCTCAGATTACAGTTCTCCGATTCGACCTCGACCGGCTGGACCGACGTTGGCGCGACCACCAGTTGGGCGTTCTTCGATAATCCGAGCGTGGCGGATGGTCAGCTTATAATCACGACCGTTCTGCCGACATCTAATGTCGGCGAAAGCTATGGCGAGTCGAACCCAAGCGCTGCTGCGCCGACCCAGATATTGCCGACGCAGCTGGGGGAGTGGGACTGGGCCATCCAGAACTTGAGCGCGAGCACGACGGATAATTGGTATTTCCGTCTCGTTTCGGCGACCGGAACGCCGCTCGCCGGTTACGATAATTATCCGGCGTTGATAGGCGTGCCGTACGTGCCGCCGGTCCAACCGCCGCCGGTAGGCGTCGTCGTGGGTGGCGGAGGAACGCCGATCTTCATACCGCCCTCGACGTCTTCGAAACCCATCAACCCGCCGCCGATCCGCGTTAAGATACCCGGCAAAGAACAACCGCCGTCGCCTTGTGATTCGACGCTCGTTCAGCGCGTTGATTTCTCCGGCGACTGCCGCGTCGATATGACCGACCTTTCGATACTGGTCTATTATTTTGACAGGGGCGGTTCGGAGATCGCGTCTTACGATTTGAACGGGGATGGTGTCATAGATCTCTACGATGTTTCCATCATGATGTATTACTGGACGGACTGAGCATAGAAATGAAAAGCAAGAGATCAAGGATAAGAGAGCGCATCCCGGTGTTCACCGGCGTTTTTTGCGTCGCTCTCTTTGTTCATCTTTGCGCTTTCACCTTCCGCGCCTCCGCGGCGGACTTTCGGGTCTACGCTGAACCATCGGTCGAATCAGCAGCGGTCGGCCAAACGTTTTCGGTCGGTCTATTTGTCGATTCACCCCAGCCCCTGAACGCTTATTCGCTTCGCTTCACGTACGACCAGGCTGCCTTGGAACTGGTCGGCACTAACAATGCCCGTTCGCTTATCACTGTTTGGCAGACCACGCCGACCGCCTATTCGGATGGCCTGGTGGTTTTCCAGGGAGCGGGCCTTAAGCCTTTCTCGGGGACGCACGGCGAACTTTTGACCATTGTTTTTAGAGCGAAGCGGCCCGGTGCGACCACTTTTGGTTTTAAGGAGGCGGCGGTCTACCTGGCGAACGGAAAGGGGACGCATATCTTCCCGGATATGGTTACATCTTGGTTCGAGATCCAGACGCTTCCGGCCGGTTCGGTTTTGCCCGCCGCGCCAGTCGTCTCTTCGGAGCCGCCGCAGTTCGATTTTTCGGCCATTGCTCCTAATCCTTTTGTGCCCGGCCAGGATCTTTTGGGATTCGTGGTGAAAGATCAGACCGTGGGTATCAAAAGCGTCGAGACCCGGTTCATTACTTGGTTCGCTTGGTCGAACTGGATTTCAGCAAGGGATCCGATAGTCGTGCCGGCAAACGCTTGGCTTGTAGAGCTGCGCGCGACGAACAACAGCGACCAGGTGTCGGTTCGAAGATTCTTCCGCCCGGCCGGTTTCGTCTTCAGAATAGGGTTAGCCTGCTTCTTCGTGATACTGCTCGTCGGCGCGTACCTTTTCCGTCGCCGCCGGCGACGGGTGTGATATACTGAAAGCGTATTTTCTGGCATGATATTGAAACGCAGATCACGGCAGGCGGCTATTTTGATATTAGGCCTGGCGCTTTTGGGGCTTCGATCGCCGATTCCAGCGGCCAGAGCCGAAACGTCGGCCTCTTTATACGTTGGACCGAACACCGGCACTTTTGTGGTCGACAGTGTTTTTACGGTCTCTGTTTATGTCAATACGAATGGCCAGGATATCAATGCTCTTGATGCCATCCTCAAATTCCCGCCCGACAAGCTCCAAGTGGTCTCGCCGACGGCCGGAAAATCTTTCCTTCAGATCTGGGTCACGCCACCGGTCTACGATAATTCTGCCGGCACTATCCGTTTCCAGGGCGCCATTCCGAATCCCGGCATCAATACGAGCCAGGGCCTCATCTCCCAGGTCACATTTCGCGTTATCAATATCGGGAGCGCTAATATCCGTTTTGATGACAGCTCGAAAGTTCTCCTGAACGACGGCAAGGGTACGAACATCCTTGGTCGGACATCGAGCGGTCTCTATAAGTTCATTCTCCCGCCGCCGGCCGGTCCGGTCGTGACCTCGGAAACGAATCCTGACCCAGAGCGCTGGTACAACAGCAAGACCGCCGTTTTCAGATGGCAAGGTGATCCCGGCGTCGACGGCTACAGTTTTGTTCTGGACGATGAACCGGACACCATCCCGGATGACATCGTGGAATCGACCAGTACGACCCAGACCTACCGGGATGTCGCGGATGGCATGCACTACTTCCATATAAAAGCCCACGCCGCCGGTGTGTGGGACGGAACAACGCATTACCTTATCAAAGTCGACACAACGCCGCCGGCAGATTTTTCTATCCAAGTATCGCCCTCGTCTTTTACGACCACTAAGCAGCCGACCGTTACTTTCCAGACGACCGATGCGGAATCAGGCGTTGACCATTACGAACTGCGTCTTGTTCCGCTTGTGCCGTCCGGGAGCGGCGGAAGCAATCCGCAGAGCTTCTTCGTGGAAACGACCAGTCCCTATATTCCTGATCTGGATTACGGCGCTTACGATGTCATCGTCCGGGCTTACGACAAAGCCGGAAATTATGCCCAGTCGACGGAGCGCATTCAAATAGTGACGAGCATCTTCAGTGTTGTTCGGGGGCAGGGGATACAGGTCAAAAGCAATGTTCTCGTACCGTGGTTTTTCGTTTGGATATTTGTGATAGTTCTTCTTCTCTTTGCCGGATGGTTCGCTTGGCGAGCGTGGCGGCGCCACCGGGCGACCCATGTGGCGCTGAGCCAAGCCCCGCCGTTACCGCCGGCCATAAAAGCTCAACTTGAGGAGCTTAAGGTTCTCAAGGATAAATACAAGATAATCATCAAGGTCATTTTCTTGGTGGTCGCTTTGACAAGCGCTCTTGTTGGCGGTCGGGCGGCGCGTGCCGATATGGTAGAGTTGGGCGCCCCTCAGGTGAGCACTTATCCTGCCGGTCTATCGAACACGGAGATATTCTATGCCGGTGGAAAATCGGAAGCACCGGGTAGCCAGATAATCTTGTACCTTCAGAACCTTCAGAACAGCGAAACTTTTTCGATGACCGTGCCGGTCGACAAGAACGGCGAGTGGTTCTACACCCATCCGACCTTCCTCTCTGCCGGAAAATATGTTGTTTGGGCGCAGGATAAATTGGGCAGCATCATGAGCCCGCCTAGCCCGCAGGTGAGTTTTACTGTCACCGAGACCGCCGTCCAGTTCGGCGCCTCGCGCTTGAGCTACGAGATCATCTATCTGATCGCCGCCATTCTCTTGCTTTTGGTGATCCTGGGACTGTTCGCTTTCGGAATGTATCATCACCGGGCGGAGAAGCGTAAGCGAGCGAAGATCCACGCTGAGCTTCGCGAGACAGAAGCGGTCGTCAAAGAAGGCTTCGCCTCTCTTGTGCGCGACCTTCAGAACCACATCAATCATCTTGGGCGCTTGAAGATGACGCGAACGTTATCAGATGAAGAAAAAGCGCTCGAGCAGAAGATAAAAAAGGACCTCGAAGGCATCCGCTCTTCTCTCGGTCGAGAATTGTGGACCTTGAACCGGGAAGTAGATGATATCTCTTAGGCCGTCAACCGACCCGACCAAGATCTCGGGCGTTCGCCGTCGAATTGGACACGCGTGAGGCGCAGGCATCCGTCTTGACGTTCCGCGCCGAGCAACTTTACGCGTTTACCGTTCGGTAGGATCGTCCAAGCGCCCGGCTCGGCGACAAAAGCTCGGATCTTCCTGTCCGCTTCGTTCAAAATATCCTTATCGGTACCCGTCTCGGCCTTCTCGAGATCGACGTAGGGA
>DATJQA010000026.1:0-11211 GCA_035506115.1 Minisyncoccota bacterium
CCGTGGTCAACTATCACTCGCTTCACCGGATCTGTGAGGGCTTCTGACAAGGTCCCGATAAGTGGCGCGAAGAGATCCGTCTCAAAGATGGTTTTTGTTTTCTGGACGCACATCGCAAGCCGCTCTAAACCCATGCCGGTATCCACGCCCGGCGTCTTGAGCGGCTCGAGTTTTTTACCCGGCGCGCCGGAATTCAGTTCCTCGCGCGAACCGGGATAAAAGAATTGGTTGAAAACGATGTTCCAAACCTCGATATCCTGACCGGCGCCGTTCTTACAATATATTTCCGTCGTCGGACCGCACGGGCCGGACGAGCCGGTCGGCCCCCAGAACACATCGTCCATCCCTTCAAAAACGACTTTTATCTTCGGGTCGAGCGATTTCCAGATCGCCTCCGATTCCGTATCTTTCGGCACGCCGATGCTCTCTTTACCTTCGAAGACCGTGACATACGATATCGGAAGTCCCATTTCCTTTGTGATGAACTCGTACGCGTACGTGATGGCTTCTTTTTTGAAATATCCGCCGAACGAGAAGTTACCGAGCATTTCGAAGAACGTCAGGTGCCGCTCATCCCCTACCTCATCGATATCCGACGTGCGGAACGATTTCTGGCACGACGCGGCGTTCCGGCCGACCGGCTTCCCGATGGACGGATGCACCGTCGTCGTCGGGTCGAGCTCGGCATAGTACGGCTTGAACTGCTGCATCCCGGCGGTCGTTAACAAGACCGACGGGTCATCGGGAATCAAAGACGACGACGGCACGATGGTGTGCCCGCGCTTTGCGAAGAAATCCAGAAATTTTTTGCGAATATCTGCAGACGTCATTTTTCTTTTGAGCGATAGGCTCCAAAAACGGTTATGGTCCCGATGTTCTTCAGCGTGTTCTCGCCGGCGGCGAAATGCAGATGGCCCCTTTCCTTCTCGCTCATGGAAAAAGGCGTGGTATCCAGATTATTCACATCCCGGTGGATGGGTTCCGTCATTTCGAACTGAGACCAATTGATGGGCACCACTTCGTTCGTATCCAGGTACGAAACGAGTCCGCCGCCACCGCGCACCTGCGCCCAGCGGCCATCAAGCTGGACCACATCCAAGAGTCCCGGGTGCTCGGTCTCCGGAAATTCAGGATTCAATTGGCTCTCATGTTCGGCCATGGAATGGTCGTCAGCTCAAGCTGTCGAAACCCTCGAGGGCCTTGGCCTTCGGATGTTCGCGGATCTTCTCGAGGGCTTTGGCTTCTATCTGCCGGATACGCTCGCGCGTCACGCCGGAGACCTTGCCGACCTCCTCAAGCGTGTGGGAAACGCCGTCCTCAAGACCGAACCGCATCGTTAATATTTTCCGTTCGCGTTCCGAAAGGTCGATCATAATGTCCCGAATGAGGTCGCGGAGGAGCGCCCGGGCCGCGAGCTGGGACGGCGTCACGCTCTTGTCGTCCGGAATGAAATCCGAGAGCGTCGAATCCTCTTCGTCGCCGACCGGCGCTTCGATGGAAAGCACCTCCTGGGAAATTTTCTGGATGTGCAATATCTTGTCCACGTCCATGCCCATTTCCGCGGCCAATTCTTCCGGCAACGGTTCGCGGCCAAGCTCCTGGATCATCTGCCGTCGCGTCTGGGCATATTTCGAAATGGTCTCGACCATGTGCACCGGAATACGGATGGTGCGCGACTGGTCAGCGAGCGCCCGGGTGATGGCTTGGCGTATCCACCAGGTCGCGTAGGTCGAGAATTTGAAACCCTTCTTGTAATCGAACTTTTCGACAGCCCGCGAGAGGCCGATGTTCCCCTCCTGGATGAGATCGAGAATGGAAAGGTTCGGCGTCCGGTTGGCGTAGCGCTTGGCGATGGAAACGACGAGCCGGAGGTTGGCTTTCATCAAACGCTTGCGCGCTTCTTCGTCGCCCTGCGCGAGCCGTTTCGCCAGATCGCGCTCCTCCTGTCGGTTCAAAAGCGGCGTCTTGCCTATCTCTTTGAGATACACCTGGACCGCGTCCGGCGTCCCGCGTTCGAATTCCAAAGCGTGCTCCATCTCGGCATCGGGCGGCTCGGAATCCTTCGTAACATCGATGAGTCCGCCGGTCTCGATGACCTTGATATTCTCCTTCTCGAGCGCATCGTAGACCTCCTCGAGGAAAGCCAGATTGTGCTCGATGTTCGGGAAATGGGAAAGGATCTCGCTGTCCGTAACGAAATTGCGCGGCCGACCACGCTCGATGAGCTCAGCCAAGGCGTTCTTATCCAACCGCTCTTTCTCCGCTTTCTTGGAAAGCTTCGCCGGCTTTTTCGGTTTTGCCGGCTTTTTTACCTTTGGCCGAGCCAGTTTTTTCTTGGAAACGGCCTTCTTGGCCGCCTTCTTTTGTTTTGCCATAGAGAATACGAAAACGGCGGAGTTTCCCCGTTCCGTGTTGTTGTCCTTATAGTAGCGGCTTCGTTCGGTTCGCGCAAACTTTCGGTCTAAAGGACCGGCAAGGCCTGAAGTTCATTCATCGCCTTCCGGACAGCCGACTCGTCCCCCAGCCGTTCGGCCTGCTTCACGACCGCCGTCAGGTGTCGGCGCCGGTCCCGGATATATTCGGCTTGCAAATGCCTCTGGATATCGGCCAGTTCGTTGTCCGAGACCGGTTCCGCCCGGAGCTCGATAAGGTTCATGGCCGCGTCGAGGTCGGTGTCCTTCGAGCGGCGTTCGCCGCGGGCGAAACGCTCGAAAAGGTCGCGGTAATCGGCCGTCAGATACTGAACGTGCGGCGTACAAGATTCGAAATCGCTCCGGGCGACGGCCGCGGCAACCAGGCGTTCGGAAAGGAGGTCCCAACGCGTGCGCGGCGCGGGCGGCGCAGCGGGCGCTTCGACTATCGGGGCGGCAGCCGGGGTTGTCGGCGCGGCCAGCCGGTCGGCTTCCTCAACAAGCGTCTTCTCGTCGATGCCGACGCGCTTCGAGAGCTCGCGGAGCCAGAAGCTCCGGTCTACCGGGCTCGAGATGTTCTTGAGCTTCGCAAGAACAGCCCGCAGCTGTTTGAGATACGAACGATCGCGCTGGTCACCGAGGCCGGCGGGCAGATATTTTTCGAAATAGAACTCCGGCGCCGGCATCGCCGCCTTGATAGCGGCCGCGAGCACTTCCGGTCCGGCCTGGGCCGCGTCGGCCGGGTCCTTATATTTATGGAATTGCACGACGCGGACGGCGAAGTCGCTCGCCTCGGCGAGCTCGATGGCCCGCTCGGCCGCTTGCCGGCCCGCCTCGTCGTTGTCGAAGCTCACGATAAGGTCGTCGGTCAAACGTTTCAGCGTCCGCAAATGATCGGTCGTGAAGGCCGTTCCGGACGAGGCCGCGGCGTGTTTCACGCCCACCTGCCAGCTCATCAGAAAATCCATCTGGCCTTCGACAAGGAACGCCGCGCCCGCCTCGCGGATGAAGTTCTTACTCTTCCAAAAACCGTAGAGGAGCTTTGATTTATTGAAGATGGGCGTTTCCGGACTGTTCACGTACTTGCCCATCTCGCCCGTGTCGAACTGCGGCAAGATGCGTCCGGTAAAACCGACGACTTTCCCCAAATGATTGTGGATGGGAAACATGATGCGCCCGCGGAAGCGGTCGAGCTGCATCCCCCGCTCCGTCTTGAATGCCACGCCTGCCCGCACGATGTCCTCCGGCGCAAAACCGGTCTTCATCAAAAATCGGTTCAGAGTTTCCGGTTCGTTCGGCGCCCAGCCGAGCTCGAACTCTTCGCTCGTCTCATTTTTCAAACCGCGGTCGGTCAGATATTTTTTGACGGCGCTCGCGCTCGTAAGCTGGGTAACGTAAAAATTCTTCGCCGCCTCGTTGATGTCGTACAAGAGGCCGGCCACCTTGTACTCAGCCGGATTCATCCGCCGGAGCTCAACGCCGGCTTTTTCGGCTAGGACGCGCAGCGCCTCGCCGAACTCGAGGTTCTCGAACTTCTGAACGAACGAAATGACGTCCCCACCCTGATTGCAACCGAAGCAGTGCCAGGACTGACGCTCCGGCGAAACCATGAAGGACGGCGTCTTCTCCTTATGGAACGGGCACGGCGCCTTGAAGTTCTTCCCCGCCTGGACGAGCGGCAGATACCCCCGCAGGGTATCCACGATGTCGAGCTTTTCTTTTATCTGCTCAATGGGAGTGCCGGCCATAAGTACCTATAGTTGTAAACCGGGCGGCCAATCCGTTCAAGGGGCAAAGAATGCCCATAAAGCAAACAGGTCATTGGCGATAAAAACGGCGCCTCGGTACAATGAATCCAATGTCAAAAGTTCTCACCGTGAGCGACCTTTCGGTCTCGTTCAACGGCCACGCCATCTTAAAAGACCTTTCCTTCGACCTCGACGCGGGGTCGAGCTTAGCCGTCATCGGCCCGAACGGTTCCGGCAAGACCGTCCTCCTCAAAACCCTTCTCGGTCTCATGCCGAACTACCAAGGCACAGTCACTTGGGCGCCGAACGTGAAGCTCGGCTATGTTCCCCAAAAGATAGACGCCGACCGCCATTTGCCCATCAATGTCCAGAATCTCCTGGAAGCCAAGGCGCACACGCTTGGACTCCATAAGAACGATGTCGCCATCGCCGCGAAAACCGTCGGCCTCGCGCCGAATATTCTCCACATCCCGGTCGGCCACCTTTCCGGCGGCCAGTTCCAGAAGGCGCTCATCGCCTTCGCCCTTCTCGGCAACCCGAATGTCATCCTCTTTGACGAACCGACCGCCTCGCTCGATGAGCTCTCCGAAGAACACATCTACGACCTCATCCACAATCTTCAGGACGAGCGCGGCATTACGACCATTCTCGTTTCGCACGACCTCTCAGTCGTCTATCAGTATTCCCAACAGGTCCTCTGCGTTAATAAGGAACGCATCTGCTTCGGCCCGCCGGAATCCATCACGCCGGACATCCTTCAGAAGCTCTACGGCGACATCCACAAATACGTTCACCACATCGTCCACGAACATCATGAAGAACATGACTGACATCCAGACTTTTTATCCCCTTATCCTTGCGCTTTTCGCCGCCGGCGCGACCGGTCTCATGGGCAGCTTCGCGCTCATGAAGAAAATGACCCTCGCCGGCGACACAATGTCGCACATTGCTCTGCCCGGCTTGGGCCTCGCGCTCGTCTTGAAGCTCAATCCGGTCATCGGCGCGGCCGCGGCCCTTGCCCTCGGGGCGCTTCTCATTTGGCAGATCGAGAACCATTCGAAGCTTGCGACCGAAACGACCATCGGCGTCATCTTCGCCGCCGCCATCGCTATCGGCGCCTTGGTCACCCCCTCCGAAGACATCATCGAAGCCCTCTTCGGCGGCGAAGGCGCCGTTTCCTTGGGGACACTTCTTCTCTATATCGTCCTCTCGCTTGTTGTCATCGGTTTCGTCCTGCGATATCGCAATCAGCTCGTCCTCGGTCTCTTCAACGCCGATCTCGCGACCACGACTGGCATCAAAGTGAGTCGCTTGAACCTGGCCTATTATCTGATGTTCGCCTTGACGCTCATCCTGGGTCTGCGCTTCTTGGGTACGCTCCTCGTCGGCGCACTCGTCATCGTCCCGGCCGCGACCGCCCGCCAGCTCACCCGGACGCTCGCCGCTTTCCTCGGCGGTTCCGCCACGCTCAGCATGCTCTCGGTCGGCCTCGGCTACTGGCTCGCTGATGCTTACAACCTTCAGGCCGGCCCGACCATTGTTTCCATCGCCGCCGGCCTCTTTGTCATCAGTTTGTTCTTCAAGAAAGATTAAGAATTGAATCGGCGCCGGTTTTTGTATAAAGTAGGGAAGCACGGTGGGACAGAACCTGCCTGCCGGCAGGCAGGCGCGACCTCCCGCGGGATTAGTACAGTGGTAGTACGGTTGCTTCCCAAGCAACAGACGAGGGTTCGATTCCCTTATCCCGCTCAAAAATACATTGATTTTTTTCTACCGTCGTGGTAAAATGTAGCCGGAATGAACGGCTATAAAATCATAAGTTGCGCAAGCTGCGGTGCCATCATTATGGTGGGTACGATACTCACCACCACGTCATTGTGTAAGCGATGCGCGCAATACGAATACCCGCACCATCCTCCCGAAAATAACTATACGAACGTGTTTCTGTTACATTCCTCTGCTGCCTCTAGCGCCTCCCTTAGCACAGCAACTACTGACGGTATTTACGTGGCAAATCCAGAAAATTTATGGCTCATGAGCCAGGCCAAAGAACGCTTCGAAGATATTAGTTAATCGAGCCACGACCCCTGACCAAAAGCCCCTCATAATATGAGGGGCTTTTGGTCAATATCTCCTTCTAGTTCGCGACCACCTTCGCTCCGTCCCAATGGAAGTCGCTCGAAAGGATGGTCACCTTGGCCTTGCTCAAAGAATCGCTCAGCCAGTTATCCATCGAGACGCCGCGCAGATAAAGCCGGGCTGAAAGCAGATCGGCGCGCGCCTGCGGGACAAGGATCTCGCTCCGAAAGTCCGGGTACGGCATGCCATAGAGCGTCTGAGCGCCCATCTGGAGCTGTTGGTCGTTCTCGTAGTTCGCCAGTTTTTCATTGACCATCTGGTCGAGATCGCTCCCGATCTCCCGGCCGGCGGCTTGGTCAACGAGGGCTCGTGTGACCAAAGCGTTCAGAACGGCTACTTCCAGATCCTTGCTGGAAAGATCGGCGATCGGCACAGTGGTCGTCTGGGTCGCCGCCGCCCGACGCAGATTCTGATAGTAGATACCCGCGTAACGATAGTTCTCCTGGTACGTGCGCGCCCAGATAACGGACCCGTTCACAAAGGCGATGGGATAAAATCCGAGATAAGCGAGCGCGCCGGCAACGATCAAAAGCGCGAGAAGGAAAAGGCCGCTTGCCCAAAGGCGCGGCGATTTCTTATATGAATGCTGAAAACGATTCCAAAGCGTCATGGTTTAGTTGTGGTTGGTGTTGAGGTCGACCCGGCGGGGGGAACGAGAACCAACATTGTTTCACCCTTCGCCTTGTAATTGAATCGGGCGCGCAGTTCTTTCTCGAGGTTCTCCGGATGCTGATAATATTCCAGATCAGCCTTGAGGCTGGCGTTCTCCGCCTGCGCCGCCGTCAGTTCTTGCTGAAGTTCCGCGTACGCCTTGGCGTCCGTTTTCCCTCGCTCATAAAAATACCATATTTGGGAAACGAGAAGAATTAACAGGATGCCCAGAATACCGACCAGCACGAAGCGAAGCATGATGCTCTCAGGATATACCGTCGGTGCGGTCTCGACAAATCTTTTATTTCTTCAGGATCTCCCGAAAGACCTCGACCGGCACCTGGACACGCGCCATTGACTGGAGCTTCTCTTTCCCCCGCGCCTGCTTGCGCCACAACTTCATCTTTCGCGTCCGGTCGCCGCCGTTCTTCCCGAAATCGCCGAGGTTCTTCTTCATCGCCGCGATGGTCTCGCGCGCAATGATGCGTCCGCGCACCCGCGCTTGGAGCGCCTGCATGAACTGCTGGCGCGGCAAGAGCTCTTTGAGCCGTTCGACGGTCTGGCGCGCCTCGCGCTCGACGTCGCGCCGGAAAACGATGCGCGTCAGGGCCGGCACGACCTCTTCGGCCACGAGGATCTCCAACTTCTCCACGTCGGCCGGATCCTCGCCGTCCAGCTCGTAGCTGAACGAGGCGTACCCGGCGGAGTTCGATTTCAGCTGATCATCGAAATCGCGAATAAGCTCGGCGAGCGGCATGCGCGCCTCGATGGCCACGTTGTCGCCAAGCGTGTGGATCTCGCGCACCTCGAGGGCGAATGTATTCTTGAGATTCACGACCTGATTCATGTACGGCGCCGGCACGAGGATCTCCATCTTTATCATCGGCTGGGTCACCGCTTCGGCATCAAGCGGAAAATCATGCGGATCCTTTACGATCTGCCAACCGCCGTGCTCTTTTACGTGGTAAGCAATGGACGGAAAGCTTGTCACGAACGTACAACCGAACTCCCGCTCCAGCCGACTCGCGGTGATCTCGAAATGAAGCTGGCCCAAAAAACCGACCTTGAGCCCACGGCCGAGCGCTTCGTTCGAATCGGGCTCGAAGGAAAGTGCGGCGTCCGTCAAGCGCAGTCGCTCGAGGCCTTTCTTAAGATCGTCGAATTTCGTGGTGCCGTCAGGATAAAAAGAAATGAAAACGACCGGCGTCGCTTCGCGATAACCCGGCAGGGCGAGGGCTTTCGGTTTCCCGCCGGCGTGCCGAATGGGGTCAAGACGCGCGACGGTATCGCCGATCTTCACGAGCGCTGGCTCTTTGAAACCGGTCGCGATGTAGCCGATCTCGCCAAGCGCAAGTTGGGCCGCCGGTTTGTGTTCCGGCAGAAAATGACCGACTTCCTTCACTTTGAACTTCACGCCGCCAGCGACGAGCGAGACCTCGTCCCCCGCCCGGATGCTTCCATCCACGACGCGGGCGTAGGCCAGAATGCCCTTGTGATCGTTGTAAAGAGAATCGAAGACCAGCGCGCGCCCGTCGCACTCGTTCGCGAGCGGCGTCGCTTTCGGCGCCGGCACCTGCCGGACGACCGCCTCCAATAGTTCCGATACACCTTGGCCCGTCCGACCGGAGATGTGAAATATCTCAGAAGCCGGAACGTCGATAAGCTCGGCGAGCTCCTTCGCCACGCGCTCCGGATGAGCGGTCGGCAGGTCCACCTTGTTGACCGCGCCGATGATAGTGAGGCCCGCCTTCTTGGCATTCCGGTAGTTCGCGAGCGTCTGGGCTTGAATACCTTTCGTGACATCCACCAAGAGCACGGCGCCCTCGACAGCTTCGAGCGCCCGGGAAACCTCGTATTGAAAGTCCGAGTGTCCCGGCGTATCGATGAGGTTCAAAATATATTCCTCACCGTCCTTCGTCCGGTAATGCATCCGAACCGGGGCCATTTTTATGGTGATGCCCCGCTCGCGTTCCAGGTCGAGCTGGTCCAGATATTGCGGCTTCATCCGCCGTGCCTCGATCGTACCGGTCTGCTCGAGCATCCGGTCGGCCAACGTTGATTTCCCATGGTCCACATGGGCAATGATGACGAAATTACGGATATGCATGACTAGAGCACTTTCTCAAATGTCAGGTTCAAAATCAAGCGCCCCGGATGGTCCTTTGTTGTGTACTCATACACCGGTAAACCGTTCTCTTTCCAGCGGTAGCCGACCGGCGCCGAGATCTCGTAAGTGAACTCCCCCGTCGCCCCCGCCTGACGCTCCGCCACGAACTGGTACATAACGCCATCCGCTGGCGGCGTCATGGTGTTGTGAGCATAGTCGAAAGTTATCTCCGAACTTTTTCCGGCCGGCGTCTTCGACCAAGAGCCGAAGACCGTCTTGTCGGATTCCTTGAAAACGGTGACTTCCGGAAAAGCCAGCAGATCCTCCGCGCTGTCCTCCAAGATCTTGAGATCGTCGTCCGCCCGATAGCCCGCCCCGGCATAGTTCACGAGCGGGCGGATGGTCCGCTCGAGCGTGCCGCTTGCGATGTCCAGCTGGCTGTCTTCCGGAACAAAGAGCTCAAGATAGTTCCAGTTCGTTTCTTTGTACCACCATGGATCAGTACTTTTGGCCGTATGTTTCCGGGTTATGACAAGATGATCACCGACGCTGCCGTCCTCGTTCACTTGGCTCTGAAGCAAGACCTTTTGATCGATGAAGAGGTCGCTCTTCCCGCCGCCGACGTTCGCGTTCACTACGGCGAGGTAGTCTCCGTTCGCGTTCGCCGCCGGCTCAAAGACCCCGCCGTCCAAACCGTAGTTCTGAGCGAACCCTTCCAGATCCTTATCGCGCAAGAATATCCGGACGTCTCTTTTGTCCGCCCAGTCCTTGACCAGATCCAAGAATTTTTCTTGATCGATAGGAGTGTCGGCCAGGCGCTCGATAAGAAGCGGCGCGAGCGTCGATAGTATGGTCTTCGGTGCCGGCGCCCGATTCGCCTGGCCGGCCTGAACGGCTTCCTGGATCTTCATCAGGAAATTATCTTTATCCACGGTCGTTGTGCTGTCGCCGCCCGTCAGCGTGATCGGCCCGGTTATCTCTAAAAGGTCGCTGACCACGCGCGGCGTCAAGGCGATCACGCCGTCGAACTTCGTTCCCGAAGCTGCATACATATCCGAAGCCTCAAGGAACTCAAGCGTCTTGGCTGCCGAATCAGGGAAGGGAAAGAACCAGTTCGAGTCGGCGGCGCGCCAGCGGGTCACGAGACCCTGCAGCGGTTTCGGCGGAATGATCTTATCCGTGAACTGCCGGTCCGGCTCATTGATATCGTGGACCTCAACAGCCTGGACCGCGCCTCGGTCCAGCGTCAGTTCGGCATAACTTCCCAAGAAACCGCCCCCCGGTCGGAGTTCGGACGGATTATTCAGCGTAACGATGAAACGCCGCTCTCCGGGTGTTTCGAGATAAGGGATAAGAGCATCCAGAAAATTCCGCGCCCGGCTGATTTCGATCTGAGAAGAAAGGTATTGGGCCGGCGAGAACGGCGGCGTTCCCGGAAAATGATTGCTTTCCGAAACCAAGCGGTCGCCGGCTTCATTGATGGCCGCAAGATCATCCCGGGCACCCTTCAAGAGATCGAGCAGGGCTCCGCTCTTATCTTTGAACAAAAGATTCGACCAGTCGCTTTGGAGACGACCGGCTTTGTCGAGCAAAGACAGCAAACGGCTCGAGACAGCCCGGACGTCCTGATACGTTCCCCCGATGTTCTGAAAAAGGCCGCCGAGATTCTTCCCGATGTCTATGATGTTGAACGGCCCCGTCGAGCTGCCGGAAAGATAATTGGCGATGTTCTGGTCAGCGGTCTGGACCGTCGTCCTGGCCTTGCCCAATTCACCCTTCTGGATGTCCGGCACCGCGGCTTGGATGTTCTGGAACTCCTGGGCCAGTCGGTGCGCCGTCGCCCGACCGGAAAGATATACGACAAAACCTACGCTCAGAACGACCAGAGCCGCGCCTCCGAGGAAAATGAGGGCCAGCCGGCCGACCGGAGGGACGGCCGAGGGCCGCGCCCGTTCTTTCCGGAAAGACGCCAAGGTGTCCCTTGGGCCGCTTTCCATTATCCGAACAGCGTCCGAGGCCTTGATATCCTCCTCGTCGTCTCCGGCGTCGCCCCGATAGAAATGACGCGCCACTATGTCCACCAGCCGTTTTGGAGACCTCTTGGTCCGGGGCCTGCGTTTCATTTTATGAATTGTACCGCTCGCCCCCTCGAAAG